>CALDPJ010000377.1 GCA_937911795.1 uncultured Flavobacteriales bacterium
GAGGGCGTTGTGAAGGATAGAGTGTTAGTAAACAATCCGATCCGTAGCATCGTTGAATTCCAGGGCGATACCATTATTGCTGGTGCTTTTCATACCGTCTACTTTGTTGATAGTTTTCCCACAGTTCAGGCGTCGATTCAACGGGTTATGGTACTGAACAATGGATCCATGCAACAGTTGGGAAGTTTTAATGCTTCCTGTCGGGCCAAAGTCATCGGAGAGGACTTGTATATTTTCGGCTATTTTAGTGAGGCAATGGGCGATTCATGCAATGTAATCAAATGGGATGGTCAGCAATGGGAGCCGGTTGGCCCCCCGCTTTTGGCTTCGCATCACGATATAAGGGATCTAGCTTTCTATAATGACGAACTTTATATTGCTGGTAGGATACTTATGGACAATGGTTTACGTGATATTTTGGTATTAAGAGATGGAGAGTGGCAGGAGGTAGGGGAGACTATCCAGGCCGGCATATCCAGTTTCAACAAATTGGAGGTGTACAATGATGAACTTTACGCCGCAGGAGGCATTCGCAAATTAGATGGTTTTGCAGGCAACATGATTCAACGGTGGAACGGTGAAATTTGGCAGGAAGTAGGGAATTCTCTGTATGCCCTAAGCCCTAGCCTATATGCGCAAGTGCGCGATATGAAGGTATATGAAGATTTACTATACGTAAGTGGCGAGTTTATAACCGCAGGTGGGATAGATGCTCCTGGTATTGCACGGTGGGATGGCAGCCAATGGTGTGGGTTGTACACCCAGGGATCTGTAGGTCAAATCAATAGTTTTGCCTTTACCGGTGGAGAATTGTATGTCCGGCAACAATTCGACGGTATTCCGGCGGGTAATCCGGCGTTTATACATCGCTATACGATGGGAGACGAAGTGTTTCCTTGTTCGGAAGTTTTTACCGATGTAGAGGATGTGCAGCCACAGCATTTTTCGATTGCCCCAAACCCCTGCACCGATCATTTTTACCTCGATCTTCGAAGTACAAACAATCAGTCCCGTACTCTGTCCATATTTTCCATCACCGGGCAACTCGTAAAAACTGAGCCACTATCGGGCAATCAGCGCCATACAGTAGATATTTCTGGTCTGGACGCTGGTATGTATGTGGTGCAAATTATGGATGAGCAAAACGTGTTAAGCACCGCGAAACTTGTGGTGCAAGATAGATAAACTCTAAAGCTGAGTTGGATGAAACACGGGAAGCCTCACCTTTCGAAGCACCAAATTATTTTGTACCTTGAAGTTTTGAAAAAACCCATTCAGGAATGGTACAATCAGCGGCAACGGCAGACTCCCAACATAGTATTAAAACACCAGTATGTGAAATTAAAATGTGCCATCAGAATATTTGTTTGATGACTGTTTTTCCGGATGTGCAGGTTACGCTCGATGAAATGAAATTAATTGAAAAGGCCTTGTTGCAGGTTTCGGGCGGCAAGCCTTTTATGGTAATCATGGATGTCCGGAACAAATATATTCAGTTTGACTCCGAAGCACGAGATTATGCCGCCACCGGACCGATTGCCAAAATACTGATCGCTGAAGCAATTTTGTTGAACAATTTACCCTCCCGCCTTTTGTATAATTTCTATTTAAAGTTCAACCGACCGGACTACCCGATCAGGGCTTTCACCCAGCCCGAACCCGCACTGGAATGGCTCAAAAGTTTTTAGCTCATCATGCATAAATTACTGAAGCTCTACAACAAGGTCAATCAATTTGGCCGCATGATGAATATGGAACTGGAGGTTGTACGTCCGGGTGAAATTATTTACACAATGCCCATATCAGAGCAGCATTTATCGAATCCATACGCAGCCCACGGAGGTGCCGTTGCCGCATTGATGGATGCAGTGCTAGGAGTAGCAGCCTTGTCCCTGGCTGTAGAAAACGACAATCTCGTATCCACCGTAGAGTTTAAAATCAATTATTTCCGCCCAGTGAAGCCAGGAGATGTATTGGTTGGGCACGGAAAAGTTGATTTTGCAGGAAATCGGTTAATTTCTGTTTCAGGTGAGATACTTCACGCGGAAAGCCGGGAAACCCTTGCCAAGGGAAATGGTACTTTTAACCAATACCCGTCGCACAAACTGAATTTCGATAATGCCTCTGAAAATCAGGATTCAGATTTACCACGAGGTGGTGGAACCTGATTGAACCGGTCACTTTGCTCAATGGCATCCATAATCTGCTCCATTATTGCATCCGGATGATCGTTGTAATCGAGATCCAGCGGAGGTTTAAAAGTGAGCTCCAGTTCAATTCCCCTCTTTTTCATCCGCAACCCTTTTTTATCAAATGCGCGTCGCAATCCTTTCACCGTAACCGGCACAACTATCGGCTGCGTTTGCTTAATAATATGTACTGTACCTCTCCTGGCCTTTACAAAGGGTGTGGTAGTTCCCTGTGGAAAAGTGATCACCCAGCCGGATGTAAGCGCCTTTTGAATTTTGTGAATGTCGTCAAACTTTAACGGACGATCCACGTTTTTACCCGCGTGTCGCCAGGTTCTGTTGATGGTAACGGCGCCCGTATACGCAAAAAGTTTTGGTAAAAAGCCCGATTTCATGGTTTCTTCAGCTGCAATATAATAGGTATTCAGCCGCGGATTAATCAGATACCAGGGCATTCCAAACCCACCTTTTCCGGCACGTCGCGCGGCAAAAGCATGGTACATCAGAATGACATCCGAAAAGTATGTCTGGTGATTGGAAACAAACAACACATTTTCTTGTGTCAGACCATCCAGCACCGACAACCCATTGACTTTTGTTTTATTAAAAATGTTGTAAAACGGGTAGGTTGTCAATCCGATAATGCTCATCAGAATTTTGCGCAGAATCAGGTACTGGCCAAAAGTATTTCTTCGGAAAATCATTGAGTGAGCAGCTAAAAAAATGGAATGCGTTACTGAGCTACAAAGGTAAGATTAAAGCCCCGAACAAGGCTGCGGCAGATTCCTAAAACGGATCCACGTCTATCGCGATTTGCACACTTCGATTGTGTTTTTCACGATAAAATTCTGAGATATAACCGCGCACAATCTCTCTGGACTGTTTAAATGAAAGCGCTTTTTCCAGTTTAATAATAATTTGTTTCTGATATCGGTTCTTTACCCGTGCCACCGGCAGATACTCCGGTCCGAGCACTCTGTCGGCGAAGGATTGTCGCAGCATTTTTGACATGATCTCTGCCCGCATATCCAGTTCATTGCGATCGCGATGGCGCAAAATCATCGTCACCATCCGGTAGTACGGCGGATACTTGAATTGCCGTCGTTCTGCAAGCTCCTGTTCTGCCATTCCGGCAAAGTCATTCTCAATTACTTTACGGATGATCCAGTGATAAGGCTGCCAGGTTTGAATAACAACTTTTCCGCGTTTTCCTTTACGACCTGCCCGTCCGGCAACCTGTGTAAGCAATTGAAAAGATCTTTCAAAGGATCTGAAATCCGGAAAATTGAGCATGCTGTCTGCACTCATTACACCAACCAGCGAAACGTTGTCAAAATCAAGACCTTTGGTTACCATCTGTGTTCCGACGAGAATATCAATCTCTCTGGATTCGAAGCGGCTGATGATTTCGTGGTAGGCATTTTTAGAGCGCGTGGTATCGTAATCAAGCCTGGCTACCCGCACCCCGGGAAAAAACTCGGGAAGATGATCTTCAATTTTTTCGGTGCCAAATCCGAGCATCGACAACTTTGCGCTTCCGCATTTGCCGCATTTTACCGGAGGTTTGTATCGGTTTCCGCAATAGTGACAAATCAATAAATGAAGGTGCTTGTGATACGTCAGGCTCACATCGCACTGTGCACATTCGGGATTCCAGCCGCAGGTTTCGCACGACCACAATGAGGCGTAGCCCCGACGGTTTTGAAACAAAATCACCTGGCTCTTTTCTTCCAGCGCTTCTTCAATCTGTTTCAACAAAAAAGAACTGTAGTGAGATTTCATCGTGCGCTCCTTCGTTTCTTTCTGAAGATCCGCAACCAGGATTTCCGGCATCTGGATTCCGCCGAAACGCTCTTTCAATTCTACCAGTCCGTATTTTTTATTTCGTGCGTTGTGCAGACTTTCGAGCGACGGAGTTGCCGAACCCAACAGCACTTTTGCTTCATGCATAGTGGCCAGAACAATGGCAGCATCGCGTGCATGATATCTCGGTGCGGGATTGAACTGTTTGTAGGATGCATCGTGTTCTTCGTCTATCACCACCAGCCCCAGATTGTGAAACGGCAGAAACATCGAAGACCGCGCACCAACAATTAGCTGATATCTGCCGGATTCGGTTTGAAGATGGCGCCATACCTCTGTTCGCTCCTGCTGGTTGAACCGCGAGTGATATACTGCAATGGCATCGCCAAAATGCTTTTGCAGCCGCGTGATGATCTGGGCAGTGAGCGCTATCTCAGGTAAAAGATAGAGCACCTGCTTTCCGCTTTTTAGGTATTCTTCGATGAGTTCTATATACACTTCGGTTTTTCCACTTCCGGTCACGCCGTGTAGCAAACTCACCTGATGATTATTAAAATGTTCACGAATTTCTGCTACTGCCGATTGTTGCACGGCGTTTAATTCTTTGGGTGCATACGTTTCTCCTTCGAAACGACTCAGCCTTCCCGTTTCCAGCGTAATGATCTCGAAGTATTCCTTTTTGAGAAGGGCGTTTAGGGTAGCATGCGTGGTTTTAGTATACTCCAGCAAATCGCTTTTTCTGATCCGCTCCTGATCCTGTGCCTGACGTTTCAAATGAATGAAAGCCATCAGCATTTCCAGTTGTTTGGGTGCTTTTTCCAACGCGTCAAACGCCTGGTGCATGGCTGCCTCACCGGATAGTTTTGAATGCAACTGGATGTAGTCGGTGGTTTTGGGTTTGAACTTTTCACGCAGCTCTTCTTCCACCATTACACAACCTTTTTCCAGCATGGATTTAATCACCGGATAAACCACCTTGATTTCGAGCATGGCCGATATGTCGGAAAGACTGAGATAATTGTTCAATTCGAGCGCCTGAAAAACCAGAAATTCACGATCATTCAGGCGATCTGCTTCGCTGAATTCCGGATTGAGCAGAATACGCGTTTCGCTTGCGAGTCGCAGGCTTCCGGGCAAAGCAGCTACCATGACTTCGCCCAGAGTACAGATGTAGTAATCGCTGATCCAGTCCCACAATTTAAACTGCAGGTTGTTCACCACCGGCACATCATCCAGCACTTCATCGATATACTTTGCCTGATACTGTTCGGGCGGCTTCTGGTGAACTTTCCGCACCAGGGCCGAATATCGCCGGGTTTTTCCAAATTGAACCACCACCCGCACTCCGGGCTGCACCAATTCATTCATTTCATTGGGCACCCGATAGGTAAACAATTGCTCCAGGGATAGTGGAATAATTACATCAACAAAAAGAGTTTTACGTTCCATACAGCGACAGGCTGTGAGCGAAAATAAGATTAATTCACATGGACCAACGGAAAACTTTTGAAGGGGTACAATAGAAATTTTAAACACTTTTGTTGCCAACAACACCAGCCCCTCATATGCTTCACTGGATTGATTTAAGCATCATACTCGTCTTTTTTGCACTTTCTACCGGAATTGCCCTGTATTATCGCAAAGAAGCGGGAAAAGATCTGAGCAGTTTTTTTCTCGGCGGAAGAAACCTGCCATGGTACATCGCCGGTCTGTCGATGGTTGCAACAACGTTTGCCGCCGATACTCCGCTGGCCATTACAGAAATGGTGGGGAAACAGGGCATTGCCGGCAACTGGCTGTGGTGGTGCATGCTGGCCGGAGGAATGTTTACCACATTTTTCTTTGCGAGGCTCTGGCGAAAGGCCGAAGTACTTACGGAGGTGGAATTTATTGAACTCCGGTATTCGGGAAAAGCTGCAGCCTGGCTTCGTGGATTCAAAGCCTTGTATCTCGGGTTGTTCATGAATGTATTGATCATCGGCTGGGTGAATCTTGCACTCATCGCCATTCTCGAGGTGTTTTTTGAAATTCCTTCAGAAAAGGTTTTCTGGATCACCGGACTGGCGATGTTAATTGCGGCGGTGTATGCAGCCATTTCGGGATTGAAAGGTGTTGCCGTTACCGATGCTATGCAATTTATTGTGGCGATGATCGGCACCATTGTGTTATCGGTTCTGGTTATCAACAGCGAATCGATTGGTGGGATTTCCGGATTAAAGGAAAAACTGCCTGAAGGAACGCTGAATTTTCTTCCGGTGCTTGGAACCAGCAGCATCGACGGCAACACCCTCGCGTTGAGCTTTGCCAGCTTTTTTGCCTTTATCGGCATTCAATGGTGGGCCAGTTGGTATCCCGGTGCCGAACCCGGTGGGGGCGGCTACATCGCGCAGCGCATGATGAGTACCCGCAGCGAAAAAGACGCGCTTTATGCCACGCTGTTCTTTCAGGTAGCACATTACTGTATCCGGCCCTGGCCATGGATTCTGGTGGGATTGGCATGTATTATTCTGTATCCGGACCTGAGTGACGCCGAAATGAAGAACGGCTATGTAATGGCCATGAAAGAGTTTTTGCCGGTTGGTATGCGCGGCTTGCTGCTGGTGGCTTTTTTTGCTGCCTATCTCAGCACCATCAGTACGCAGCTCAACTGGGGAGCCGGTTATGTTGTGAATGATTTTTACCGGCGGTTTCTTAAACCCGATGCCAGCGATAAACACCTTATTCTTTCGAGCCGGGTGGCCACGCTCGGAATCATGGGACTCGGATTGTTTACGACCCAAATTTTCGATTCTATTTCCGGCGTTTGGTTATTCATTATGGAATGCGGTGCCGGGCTCGGGCTGGTACTGATACTTCGCTGGTTTTGGTGGCGCATCAACGCCTGGAGCGAAATTGTGGCCACCAGTGTGCCGTTTATTGGCTTTGCCATTACCCGATATGTGCTGGAATGGCCACACCCGTACGGCTTCTTTTTTACGGTAGTGCTAACCACCGTCTGCTGGATTGGAATTACCTTTTTAACCGCTCCAACCAATAAGCTTCACCTGCAGCGGTATTACCAACGGGTGGATCCGGGAGGTTGGTGGCCCAAAGAAATTGTTGGCAATGGAAAAAGTCACCAGCCGGAATTCAGATATTTGTTTTTTGCATGGCTGCTTTCCATCATTATGACCTACTCTATTTTATTCCTGATCGGAAAAATAATTTTGCAGGAATATTATGAAGCGCTCGGAGTGTTTTTATCAGCACTTATTTCATTTTTAGGACTTCTTGCAGTGCTTCGAAAAACAACGATTTTTAACAAGCGGTAAATAAATTCGGTTCGTCGTGCATTTCGCGTAATTCATCGAGAATCAGAACGTTTTGAGAATTGATCAATTTTTCATTATTTGGTGCTGAGATTGCTAACCACCCTAATGCCCTATAACATGACCATATTCAACCCTAAAATCGCATTTATTTTATTGTCGGTTCTGAGTCTTCAGAGTTGTGTTGAAAACACCGACTCCACAGAGACCGGTACTACTGATACCACAGGAACAGAATTGAATCCGAATAAAAGCAATATTGTTAGTGTAGGCGAAGCAATATTCAGCATTCCGAGCCCGGTGCAAACTGCATTACTGATTGAATCATCGGGTGCTGGCTACGATCCGAGTTTGCCAAATTCTGTTCAGAACCTGAACAATTATATTTCTGATTTCGATAAGGGTCTGCTCATGGGAGTTTATGGAGCTGATCTCGCATACAATGCCATTTTTGAAAAAAATCAGGAAGCCATTTCTTACCTCGGTGCAGTAGAGAAATTAGCTTCTGATCTTGATCTTGAAAATGCCGTTGATCGTTCCATTATCAAACGTTTCAGTCAAAACCTGAACAACCGCGATTCCATGCTGGTACTATCTTCTACATTTTTCAGAGCCAGTGACGCCTATTTAAAGGAAAATGAAAGAACAGAACTGGCTGCCCTGGTTTTAATCGGTGGATGGGCAGAAGGAATGTTTCTGGCCTATAACTCAGTTGAGAGCAATGGCGAAGTGGCCGAAAGAATTGCTGAGCAAAAAATGACCATTGATAATATAGTAACTTTACTGGGGAGTCTGGAGCCCGGAGATCAGCTTACAGAACTCACCGATCAACTCACCGAACTGCAGGCAGAATTCGACATCATCAATGCTACCTATGAATACCAACGGCCTGAAGTAGATGCAGACAATAAAACCACCACCTTAAAAAGTAAAACATCCTACGAAATTTCGGATGAACAATTTAAAGTGATAGGCAGCAAAATCGAATCTCTCAGAAATAATATAGTAGGTTAAAAACACAAAACCATGAGATTAACCCTTACCCTTTTCTTTTGCACTCTTTTCGCAATGGGCAGCCAGGCTCAGTGCGATACCATTGCCAACGCCTGCATCAAGCATATTTCAAACGAGTATGTTTCTGACGGGCAATTGTATCGTTCTCTGTTATATGAAGACCAGGTGGCAGAATTTAAAACCACTTTATACGGTGGAACGACTTACCGACTGGCTGCGTGCAGCGGGTTCGAGAACGGTAATCTTATTTATTCCGTTTTCGATTCAAAAAGAAATCTGCTTTTCACCAACAGCGATTACGATAATTCTCCCTATTGGGATTTCGACGTAGAATCCACACTCGAAGTGATTGTCGAAGCTCGTTTGGATCTAAACAAACTAAATTCGGGATGCGCCGTTTTACTCATTGGATTTGAACCATAACCCTGCGGATACTTTTCCGTAGAAAAGGCATCTGGCATAAGTCAGATGCTTTTTTTTTGGCTTTAAAATTCAATAATCATGAGTGAACGCATACTGCGTGCCTTAATGCAACTTTTTGCGATTGTCGCACGGGTAGAGCCTGTTAGCGGAGACGACGAAAATGTCGGTCGCCGGATTGTCCGCTTGTTTTTGAAACAGCAACTCAGTCAGAAACTGGTAAACCAGTATATAAAAGTGTTTGATGATTTCATCGAACAACATCAACCCTACTCCACCAAAGAGAACCAACGCAAGAAAACTTCTGTAGCCTCCGTAAAAGTATTGCGGATCTGCACGCAGATTAATGAAGAGCTTACCCAGAAACAGAAATTCATTGTATTACTCCGGCTGCTGGAGTTCATCTATACCCACACTACTGTTACTGATCAGGAGGTAGAATTTGTCAGCACTGTTGCCAGCACTTTTAATATTCCTGAAAACGAATTCCTGCTCATGCAGGAGCTGGTGCGGGGAACTGGTGATGAAATTATAGACGACGAAAATTATCTTGTTATCTCAGGCAATACTTCACCACATCACGAAAAGGCTTTGCACTTCTTTTCCGAAGGACTGAATGAAACCATTGTTGTACTTCGTATCAGCAGCCTCAATTTATTTTTCGTTCGATATCGTGGTGAGTCTGTTCTGATGATGAACGGCCAGCATCTGATACCATCTTACATTCACGTTCTGAATCCGGGAGCGAGTATTCGAAGCCCGCGTCGTCATCACTCTATTTATTACAGCGATATCCTCGGCTGTTTTATGAATGGCTCAGATTATGCTGGCCTTCAGCTTTCGGTACAAAATCTCACCTATCACTTCCCCTTCGGAAACCAGGGATTGCATCCGCTTAGCTTTACCGAAGAATCCGGAAAACTGGTGGGAATTATGGGCGGTAGCGGATCCGGAAAATCTACTTTGCTGAACATCCTGAACGGAAATCTGAAACCCAGTGGTGGCCATGTCAAAATCAACGGCTACGATATGCACAGCGAGCGCAATGAACTGGATGGTGTGGTGGGTTACATTGCCCAGGACGATTTGCTCATCGAAGAGCTTACGGTGTATCAAAACCTGTTTTACAACGCAAAGCTGTGCTTCGGAAACCGGAGTAACGAAGAAATAAAAAGCCTTGTTGGCGAAACACTCGCAGATCTCGGATTGTCCGACGTAAGCCATCTGAAAGTTGGAAATCCGCTCGAAAAAACCATCAGCGGTGGTCAACGTAAACGACTGAACATTGCTTTGGAACTTATCCGTGAACCGATGGTTCTGTTTGTAGATGAACCTACTTCCGGATTATCGAGCCGCGATTCGGAGAACATTATGGATCTGCTCAAAGAGCTGAGCTTAAAGGGTAAACTAATTTTCGTGGTAATCCATCAACCATCCTCCGATATTTTTAAAATGTTTGATCGACTGGTGATTCTTGATCAGGGAGGATATCCGGTGTTCAATGGCAATCCCGTTGAAAGCGTTACCTATTTCAAGCACCTGATGAATCACGTGGACAGTGACCAATGTGAATGTCCGGAATGTGGAAACGTCAACCCGGAGCAGATTTTTAATATTATAGAAGCAAAGGTTGTAGATGAGTTCGGTCATCTGACTTCAAAAAGAAAGACTTCACCGGAGGAATGGTACCAGAATTACAAAAAGACTTTCGGGCAGCACGAAATTAAAGAGGAATCGGAAAAGGTATTGCCGGAAATAAAATTCAAAATACCTACCCGGTTAAAGCAGATAAAGGTTTTTCTAAAAAGGGATGTGCTTGCAAAGATCAGCAACCTGCAATACATGCTAATCAACTTTCTGGAGGCTCCGTTGCTGGCCGCCCTGCTCACATTTTTCATCCGTTACTTTGTATATGATCCTGCCACGGGAGGAGATTATATTTTCAGAGCCAACGAAAATATTCCACAGTACATATTCATCTCGGTAATTGTGGCGCTCTTCTTTGGACTAACAGTGAGTTCAGAGGAAATTATCCGCGATCGGAGAATCATTGCCCGGGAATCATTCCTGAACCTGAGCCGGAGGAGTTACCTGCTTTCTAAAATCGGCGTGATGTTTACGATATCCGCCGTTCAGACTCTATCTTTTGTGATGGTCGGAAATCTTATTCTCGGAATACAGGACATGCATTTATTTTACTGGCTCATGCTGTTTTCGACATCTTGTTTCGCCAATGTACTGGGACTCAATATTTCTGCAACTTTCAATTCGGCGAAGGTAATTTACATCATCATCCCGGTGCTGATTATTCCGCAGTTGCTCTTTAGCGGCGTTATCGTAAAATTTGATAAGCTTCACCCTACCATCAGTTCGCAGGCCGGGGTTCCGCTTATCGGAAACATCATGGCATCTCGTTGGGCATACGAAGGTTTGGCGGTTGCGCAGTACACCCAAAACGCCTACGACAGCCAATTCTTTGAATATGAAAAAAGAAAGAAATTCTCGAACTGGAAAAAAGATTACTGGGTAAAAGAATTGAAGAACCGCGTCAACACCAGCAAACGGCTTCTTGGAGTGCCCGAAAAGGTTTCTGAACTGGCCCACAACCTGGATGTATTGCGCAATGAGATTTCTATGGAAAACCAGTTTCTGAACGGAATAGGCTTTGCGCATCTGGCATTGCTCAACCCTGAAGATGTTACTCCGGCCATTTTAGATGAAGCCAACACTTATCTGGATGTTTTGATCACCCATTACCGAAAAGTATACAACAAAGCGTCCGATGAAAAAGAACAACTACTGGTGGATATGACCGGCACCGACGAATTGCGTGCGCAGTTTCAGGAACTTCAGAACAACTACAGCAATGAAAGTCTCGAAAGTTTTGTCACCAACAAAAATGATCTGACCTATATTCTGGAACACAATAACCGGTTGATTCAGAAAAAAGACCTGATTTACCGCGATACTTTCCATGCCGGACTTTTTGACGCCCATTTCTATGCCCCGAGTAAACTCATAGGTGGATTTCAAGTTCCTACTTTTTGGGCCAACCTTCTGGTGATCTGGGGTATGAGCTTGTTGCTCGTTCTGGTTTTATTCGTTGACGGCTTTAAAAGGATTGTGGGAATGTTGAATTCCGTCTTCCTGAAGCTTTTGCCTACACCGCCCAAACGAACTACATCTCCTTCTGTAATGTAACCAGACAGAGCAGGTTTAGACTTCTTCTATTTCAATCATTTCGAATGGCAAATCTATGATGGCCTGATAATCCTCACCAGCTTCAAGCATATCCTCATCATCTATTTCGTAATGCCATTTTACAGTTACATTTTTCCCCGCTTTTTTGATTTCTTCGAGTCTTTTGAAAACGTCGAGAATACATTTTGAGGAGCTGGTGTTGAAATATTCCAACTGAACATTTACCACCGTATCGCTTCCGCCGTTTAGGGCATATCCACCAATCCAGTCAATCAATGGCTTGTAAAACTCGATGGAATTTTCCGGGATCGACCTGCCTTTTATCAATAGTGAGCCGTTACCGGCATCAAATTCTACCTGAGGTGTTTTCGAGGTTCCTTCAATGACTATATTTTCCATGGGGTATTTGTTTTAAGCTACTTTCACATTCAAACTAAAAAAGGAGTTTTTATCGTCGAACGGTATAAAACCAAAATCGAGCTTTTCTCCTGCTTTCCGGGCAATATCAATCATGCCCAGGCCTCCTCCACCTTTGTCGCTCACAACGCCATTATTTAACACAGATTTATACAGTTCCTTCAAGTCTTGCTTGGACATGCTATTGATTTCTTCGAGGCGTTTCTTGAGATGGCCAACATTCTGGTTGTCAATAAAATTTCCGGTAATAATGGAATATCCTGTAGCATTTCTGGCAATCATTATTATCACTGCTGATTCCGGATTATCCGGTTTTCCGATAATCGGAGAAACTCCCTTGTGATGATACAAATTCTGCAGCAATTCAACCAACACGTTAAATACTTTTTTTCGGATGACAGATGTTGTATCGAGGTGGGCCAGTTTTCCTTCAACAACACTCAAAATTGAATTGAGTAATTCCGAGGTCAACTCCCCTTTAAATGAGAGCATAATGTTCTTACGCTCCATCTGATCATACAGATCATATATTTCGAATTGATCGCTCATGGTTGGTTTGGCAGACAAATATAACAAGTCCCTTTTTGCAGCGCATCTATACTTTTGTTTTATTTTAACTATTGCCTGTTTAAAGTGCTGACACTTGCTGTACAGACGGCGGCCTTCATCTTTTCAGCTATATTTGTCGTTTCAAAAAAAAGCATGAAGCACGACCATAGTTGGTTTAAAGTTTGGTTTGATTCACCCTACTATCATCTCCTTTATCAAAATCGTGATTTCCAGGAGGCGAGCAGATTCGTAAAGAATCTGATGGAAGAACTCAAACTTCCTGAAGGCAGTCACGTGCTGGATATGGGCTGTGGTAAAGGCCGGCATTGTATTCAGTTACATGAAATGGGTTTCGATGTGGTGGGAATGGATCTCAGCGCCGCAAACATCAAATCCGCCAAACAACACGAAAATGAGCACCTGGCTTTTATTCAGCGGGATATGAGAGAGCCATTACAAAACCAGCAGTTCGACCTTGTACTGAATCTTTTTACCAGCTTCGGATATTTTGATGACATTTCCGCCAACCAGCAGGTATTGGAATCGGCCGCAAGTATGTTGCGCCATCAGGGCTTATTTGTGTTGGATTTCCTCAATGCAGAAAAAGTAGTCCGCGAACTGACACCCGCAGAAACCCGTGAAGTGGATGGAACAAGATTCGATATCAGTAGAAACCTGATCAACGGGATCATTGTCAAAACAATTGAGGTGAATCAGAATCCGGAATTACAATTCGAGGAACGGGTTCAGGCTCTTGGTAAGAAGGAATTGTTTACGATTTTTCACAATGCCGGATTGGAGCCTCAATCCTCTTATGGCTCTTATGACTTTCAACCTTTCGACGCGGCCACCTCCGATCGACTCATCATCATAGCTTCTAAAAAATGACCGAAAGCTTAACGCGGATAATCATTCTGTTCACTTCGGCAATGGTAGCCGGTGGGTTTGTTATGTTGTTTCCAAACATCCTCAAGCCGCATCTTAAAATGCTCCTGGCGTTTAGCGGTGCCTTTTTACTCGGAATTGCAGTGCTGCATATTTTACCCGAAGCCTATCAACTTGGCGGTTCAGAAGTCGGATTGTTCATTATTGGAGGATTTTTACTCCAGATTTTGCTCGAATATTTATCGGGCGGAATTGAACACGGGCATGTGCACACGAAGCAACAGACCGAACAACATCACCATCACAAAGCCATCTCCTGGACTGTAATGCTAAGCCTGGTGCTTCATGCTATTACCGAAAGTATGCCTTTGGGTTTCCACGGCCACGAGCATGCCGGCCATTCGCACGAGGGATATCTTTGGGCCATAGTCATTCATAAAATACCGATCACCATTGCCCTGGTGAGTCTGATGATGGCGATATCTGTACCCCGAATTAAGATTTTATTTTACCTGTTCATTTTCGCCATAGCTGCCCCGATCGGAATTCTGATCAACCCACTATTTGCTCACGGAGCCGATCAAACACCCGTATTTGCCGGAATAATGGGGCTCGCCGCTGGAATCGTATTACATGTTTCTACAACCATTCTACTGGAAGCCAGCGAAAACCATCGTTTTAATTTCTACAAAATGGTGGTGATCATCATTGGTTTCGGGTTGGCTTTTATATCCAGTTAAATAACGATAGGCAATGCCTATGTTCGCATCGGGAAATACCATCGGAGTGAGGTATCTCAATGCTCTGAAAAGCCTACTTTTGTTACGGAAATTAAATTTGTAACCTCAAAATATTTTAAACATTATGTCAGTATTAGTTGGTAAAAAAGCACCTTCATTTAAGGCGCACGCAGTGATCAACGGTGAAGAAATTGTTGAAGATTTTTCACTGGATCAGTTCCTCGGTAAAAAACACGTAATCTTCTTCTTCTATCCGAAAGATTTCACCTTTGTGTGCCCTACCGAACTCCACGCTTTTCAGGAGCGACTCGGAGATTTTGAAAAGAAAAATGTAGCCGTTGTTGCCTGTTCGACAGACACAGAAGAATCGCACTGGGGATGGCTGCAAATGTCAAAAGACAATGGTGGAATTCAGGGAATTACCTACCCGATAGTTGCCGACACCACCAAAACCATCAGCGATGCATTTGGTGTACTCGCCGGTGAATACGACTACGGAATGGACGGTGAGCTGGTTGCTTCAGGCCCGATGATTCCTTACCGCGGATTGTTCCTGATCGACAAAGAAGGTGTTGTACAGCACCAGGTTGTCAACAATTTACCACTTGGACGCGATGTAAACGAAGCCATGAGAATGGTCGATGCATTGCAATTCTTCGAAGAGAAAGGAGAGGTTTGTCCGGCAAACTGGAAAGAAGGAGCAGAAGGAATGCGCGAAGACCACAAAAGCGTGGCGGATTACCTCGCTTCACACTAAGATTTTTTTTTAGGTTTAAGGGTTAATCGGTAGAGCTGCACGCTATGTGCAGCTCTTTTTTTTTATCCCGTTTCAGGTTCGATTGATTACTTTGCAGACAATTATCCCTGAAAACCTGCTTCTATGATGTTCTTTCCGGCTGGGATGCAACGATCCAACCCGCGTGTTCATTTCAGAAAGAAAACACCAGGATCTCCGCTTACACCTTTAACCTCCCGACTGGCAGTAATCATTACATTTTGTGTGGGAGCTGTACTGCTCATCGATCAACAACTCGAAACAGTTTTTGACGCTTCACCAATTATTGAAATTGATCGTGCATCCCGCCAGGTAACAACTGAAGCCGGAACCTTTCTGGCAGAACATCAGCACAAAGGTGGCCCGTCTATGCACAAAGGTGAACTTTTGGTACTGGAGATGAGTCCCATTACAAAAACAGTGGTGGCCTACAAACCTTATGAAGACCTGCTGGTACATGAACCCAGAGAAAATATTTTTTCTTACTGGGTGATCACCCTTGCGATGGCCTTACTCTCTTTGTTCCTGATCATTCGGTGGAATCACATGAACCATCATTTTGAACTGCTCGTGCTCAACCTCATCCTTCTGGTGATTATCACCATACTCTATCTGATTTCCCATTGACAGAAAGATTTCCGATGTTGCGGCTGCCGATGATAATTTTGGAGTTATAATTGTAAAGCCCCTACACCAAATTACGACACCAATGAAAAATGAATTTGTACTCTTTAGTATTGTGATGGCTGGATTGATCCTGTTTCCGGGCTGCAAAAAAGCGAAAGAATCGGATGACGTAAAGCAAAACCTGATCTATACAAATTACGAACTAACGTATGACGCTGCCGAGAACTTAACTACTGTAAAAGCCAATTTCCGTGAACTAAACGCCATCGGGCGTCAGCTTAAACTGAAATCGCCGAGCATTGTTCGGTTCAACAACCAGCCTCTCCCCGAGGTAACAGAGCCACTCACCAATGCTACTTCTTATAAAAAAGAGATGGAAGGTTTTATTCAGCAGGGTATTTTCAGTTGGACGGATGCACACGGAAAAGTGTACAATAACGAAATCCATGTAAAAACTGCTGATCTACCCACAGATCTACTGGAAATATCCACCGCCAATGATTTTGAACTTTTTTGGCTGGGTGAAGCGCTGGGTGATGATGAGCGGGTACAACTAGGCGTGAACATTACCGGAGGCAGTAACAAAAAATACAATCAGAACAATGCGTACAGCGAAAGCGTTGTAATTCCTGCCGAAGATATGGAAGAATCTGCGCCGGGTTATGCAGTTCTTGCACTCGAGCGCCGCTACCGCCCCAAACTTCAGGAGAAAACCCTGTCAGGAGGTCGCATAACTTCAGAATATTTCTCTACTAAAACCGGTGTTGATCTGACAGAATAGCAGAATAACCCACTTTTATCGCGAAATCACGAAACGCTCCACTGATCGCTGATCTCCGTTTTCAACCTGAATAAAATAAACACCCTCTGCCCAGTTTTCGACATTGATCGATTGCCGGTTCATTTGGCTTAGGGTTTTCTTCATCATGACTCTTCCGGTGATGTCTGAAATGGTAACATCGGTCGACCCCACATGCGATTCATTCAACTGAAGTGTCACAGAAGACGCGGCGGGATTTGGGAATACCGAGAATCCGGAAGATGCTGTTGCTTCGTCGATGGAAACGGTAGTAACACAAAATTCCTGGGCATCGGACGCCTCAAAATCTCCGCCTGTAAATATTTCATTTCCGAGTTGGTCAAAAAGGGTGTAGCTACCATTTCCGTATTCACAGCAGATTCCATCGCCGAACTCATCATAAATTTCGAAGGTATAGCATCCCGCTCCCAGACACAACGTATGTTCTTCCAGCTGTCCGTCGGTTCCCTCACTGCCCCATGGATTGGGATCAGCATAAGAACCTCCGGAATATAATTCTGTTCCGTTTTCGTTAAATAATGTCCAGGACGTCTCAGACCCATACGAATCCAAAACAATTTCCACTTCATACTCAACCGCATCCAGAAAGACAGAAAACTCAAACGTGGAAGTATTGTTTGCAGGGTTATCATCAACTCCACCATTGGGTTGAGTAATGGTTACACTCAGATTATTAATCCCATTGATGAACGTCAGTTCCGGCAACTGAATGGCCTCTGTCTGTCCTGACGTTAAGTTTCCACTCCATTCGATGGTTCCTGCAGAATTTCCGTTCAACGTCAATTCAATAACCGCAGAGGTAAGATCTTCTGTACCGTTATTGCGCAACGTAAAAACCGGTGTAGCAGAAGATATGTCACAGAAAACCGGACTTAAACCATTGATTCCCATAGCCGATGCATCGTTTGCCAGCAACGGTGCTCCACCGAGTCCGTCCCAAATCTGAACATCCAGGTTCAGAGGGTCGAGCCAGTCCCGAAGACGTGAAGATGCGTTCGGGCCATCCCAGGAAACATCAAACCGACCGTAGTAATCGATGCTGATGTTGTTACACGAAGCTGCCCCACCATACAACTGACCGATTACCCGACCATTGTGATCATAGAGCGGCGATCCGGAAGAACCACCTTCGGTAGTACCTTCTTCCCATTGACCGATCAGCCAGGTCTGCGCTCCACCATTGACTGATTGTGTAGCAGGATCGTGATCATGACTGATTTTTTTTAAATCACCGGCAGGGTGATGAATTCCGGTTTGGTGTAATGGCGTATTTCCTGTTCGGTCCCAACCGTTATAAAACACATTATAACTTGCTGGCGGAGCACTATTCAGTTCCAGTAAAGCCACATCAGAACCTTGATTACTAGCGCGAAGCTGAGCCCCCGACACCGATTGGTTGGTCGGTCCGGTATTTCCCTGGCAGGTCGAAGCCTGGTGATTAAAATAAAACACCCAACTCCCTTCAGACCCGGTCAGGCAATGATCTGCCGTCAAAAAATAAGGCGTGCCATCCTGGGCAGTATTGTTGACCAAACTTCCGGTACAATGTGCATTTCCACCTACAATGATTAATGAAACAGAACGAATCTGGTCTTCCCACCCGATTCCTTCATCACAGGCTACATTTATATTGCAGGATCCGCTGTTACCGAACGGTCCACGGGCAGCATTTTGATCCAACAACAAACCGCGATATCCGTGAGTGATATAGTCTATTTCAAGAACCCCCTGGCCGGCAACAGCAGCAGGTTCAAAGTATTCAATAATGATATGATCGCTGTGAACCAATGAAACGCCCAGTCCACCGTGCGGTTGCATATTTTTGTGTGTAAAGGAACCGATATACTGCGTCTGATCGGCATCGTAAACAAACACCGCCCCGCCTTCAGGAATATTAAAAGTGCTGAAATTAAAATTGATACTTGTAGCGCCGGGGCTGTTAATGGCCAGTCGCCACACGCGGTTGCCTTTTTTCAACATCTCCCATTCACCATCTTCCAGCGTTAAAGAAACCGGAATTTTAGCACCGAAACGATAAGGAATGTCTTTGTATTGATCGTTTACTGCATCTTCGGCTTTAAGGGCTTCGAGATTCTCAGGAACTACAGTAACGGCAGGTACAGAAAGATGCCGTTCGTCGGATTTGAATGCGAGCGGAATTCCTCCCTGGCTGATTTGAGCCTGAACATAACATCCGGTAAAAAACAGGGGAATCAGTAAAAGGTTTCTTAATTTCATCAGTCTTAATATTTGTATTGCAGGGTTTCTTCGGTATTGTTGAGCCGTAAAATAACTTCTGAAGTGCCGGGATACTCAATTCCCGATACATCAAACACAAGCTCTTTCATAATCATCGCGCGGCAGCGGTCATTGTTGTCGATGTGTTCCAGGAACAAGGTCAACTGAGGCGGATAGGTTTTCGCATACATATTATTGGAGTAGAGGTTGAAAATATGTTCTTCACAACCTCCGCTGTATCGCACTTTCAGGTGGAGTTCATTCCCCAGCATTTCCATTCCGTCCACCTCGAACCGGCCGTTTTCTTTCGGTGGAACAAAACCTTCGTCGATAATTACAGCGTTGATCTCAGGATCAGGAATATTCACATCCGGAGTTTCTTCGCGTGTATTGGCCATGGCTTTTTTCTTTCCGCAAGCGGCACTAAAAAGAATCGCCAGCAGGAAAACAAGGGCAATGGATAAAGTTGCTTTGTACATACTTTTGATGGAATTGGTCAAAGTTAATAAAGCTTGGGGCCGCAAAATAGCGATTGTCCTCAAATACTTGAACTCCTATTTTGACTTCAGTAACTCCTGAAGTGCGAATAATTCATCCCGCAGACGCGCAGCTTCCATGAAGTCAAGATCTTTGGATGCTTTGGCCATAGACTTCTTTGTGCGGGCAATGGTTTTTTCAAGTTGATCGGCATTCATGTACTGCACTACCGGATCTGCAGCAACCGAGGCCGCAAGCCCCGCTTCATACCGCGCAGCATTGGTTTTATTGGAAGGCCCCAACACCGATTCCATTGATTTTACAATTTGCGTAGGCGTGATTCCGTGTGCTTCATTGTAAGCCAGTTGTTTTTCTCTGCGCCGGTCGGTTTCTTCAATGGTGCGTTGCATGCTTCCGGTGATTTTATCGGCATACATAATTACCCGTCCGTTGATATTCCGCGCAGCGCGACCGGCGGTTTGGGTCAACGAACGATCGGACCGAAGGAATCCTTCCTTATCCGCATCCAGAATGGCCACGAGCGACACCTCCGGCAGATCGAGTCCTTCCCGCAACAGGTTTACTCCGACCAGCACGTCAAACATTCCCAATCGCAAATCACGAAGGATTTCAACGCGCTCCAGGGTATCCACTTCCGAATGGATGTAGCGCACGCGTACCCCGTTTCGGTCGAGGTATTTGGTCAATTCCTCGGCCATGCGTTTGGTGAGCGTCGTCACCAGTACCCGTTCCTGAATTTCGGCCCGGATATTTATTTCTTCGAGTAAATCGTCGATCTGGTTCAGGCTGGGTCGCACTTCAATCTGTGGATCCAGCAAACCGGTTGGCCGAATAACCTGCTCCACAACAATTCCACCGGATTTCGCCAATTCATAATCACCAGGTGTGGCACTCACATAAATTGACTGGTACAACATCGATTCAAACTCCTCCTTTTTCAACGGCCGGTTATCCATTGCCGCCGGAAGCCGGAATCCATAATCTACCAGATTTACTTTGCGCGATCGGTCGCCACCGTACATCGCGGAAATTTGCGGATAGGTAACGTGGCTTTCATCCATCACGAACAAAAAATCTTTCGGAAAATAATCGATCAGGCAAAATGGTCGCTGGCCCGGCTGGCGCTTATCGAAATAGCGGGAATAGTTTTCTATGCCTGAACAGTATCCGAGTTCCTTCATCATCTCCAGGTCGAACATCGTCCGTTGTTCCAGGCGCTGTGCTTCGAGCTCGAGCAGCCCGCCCGTATCAGGCTGCTGCTGTCCCGCAGCGGCGAAGTTGCCCTGCAGACTGGGCCGCTGGCGAGCTGGCCG
>CALDPJ010000378.1 GCA_937911795.1 uncultured Flavobacteriales bacterium
TCATTACGAATAAAGTGTTTGCTGCGCGCCGGAGATTTAAAGGATCGCGCCTCCCGCGCTGATTGCCTACGCGCACACTCGCAGCAGCCCCGAGTCCGGTAACGGTCATATAGCTCACGCTCGCAATGTTAATAGCAATGTGATGGGCAGCCAGGGCTACTGCGCTGATCATTCCGGCAAAAATGGCCGCGAGCGAAAAAGCACCCACTTCAAAAATGTATTGCAGACCCGATGGAATTCCCAACTCGAGCAACCGGCGAAAAACCTTCCAGCGTATTTTCCTGTGAAACAGCCGCAATTTGAATACGGCAAATTTCGGATGTCGCATAACATACCACCAGATGGCGACCATCATCAAGATCCTGGAAATGAGCGTAGCCCAGCCAGCGCCATTCAAACCAAGTTCAGGAAATCCCCAATAGCCGTAAATCAACAAAAAATTCAAACCTACATTCAACAAATTGCATCCGATACTAACAATCATCGCCATTCGGGTGTTCGACATGCCTTCGGCGAACTGCTTAAAAGTCATAAATACCAGCAACGGAATTACCGACGCACTGATGATGTTGAGGTAAGGAAGGGTCAAAGGCACCACTCCGGGATCCTGGTTCATGAGGTGTAGCAATGGTCCCAGAGCAATGATCAGGAGAAATAGCAGAACCGATAAAACGAGATTGAGCCAGAAACCGTGGTGCAATACTATAGCCTGTAAATGTTTTCCGCCGCGACCTGCAGCATTGGCCACCAACGGAGTAATTCCAAACGCCATTCCGATTCCGAAAACCATAAAAATCGAAAACAAGCTGTTGGCAAGGGCCGCTGCCGCCAAAGGAATCGTTCCCAACTGACCCACCATTACACTATCAGCAACGCTTACAGTAATATGTCCCAACTGGCCGATCATCACCGGAACAGCCAGTTGCAAATTGGTTTTATAATGCGTGGAAAGGCTCTGCATAGCGGGTGCAAAAGTAATCCCTTCTGTAATGATGAATACATTAAAATCATCATACCGATCCAAAATTTGGTCGGAGTGTCGTATTTTAAATACAGAAACAGAAAACAGGTTTGTAGTGGCGGTATTTGCAATCGGAGATGTTCACGGGTGTTTAAATGCGTTGGAAGCAGTAGTAAACGCTGCGGGTATTCAACGCGACGATATTAATTTGCAAACACGCGGCTTCTGGCAGGCTAACGAAGAACGACAGTCGCGGCGCGGTAGATTATAGCTCACTCGCCAGGAATTAAATTTTGTTAAAAGGACAATACAGTGAGTCAACATTTAACCATCAGGTTTGTTAACTTATAGAAGAGTAAAAATTAAATTTTTGAGCCATGAAAAGAAAACTACGACATATCGCACTTTTATTACCATTCTTTCTTGTGGGAGGATTGGTTTCCTTCGCGCAAACATCGCATACCGTTGAATTGCAAGGGTCTGAATTTGTCCCTTCATCACTTTCCATTAACGTGGGTGATACCGTACACTGGTATAATGATAGCGGACAACCGCACAACATAAACGGAAGTCTTTGGTACGAAGATAATCCGGAGCCATTCGGAATTGAAGTTGGTGCCGACTGGATCTACTCCCACATCTTTGATCTCCCGGGAACCTATAATTATCACTGTGATGTTCATTTGGACATGGGTATGACCGGGATCATTCATGTAGAGGACGGAGTTTCCTCTGTAGGGGAAGATGTTCAGGAAAATGAATTGATCCGAAGGGTATATCCGATTCCTGCCGATGATTTTGTAGTCATTGAATTGCAGGAGGATGTTATGGCTACCTATCCACAACTTAAAATGAGTATATACGACCAGTTGGGACGGGAACAATTAAACCGAAAACTGGGCCCCAACAACCGTCTGGATATCGAAGTCCGGAATTTGAACAGCGGATTGTACTTTTTCCAGTTGGTGGATAACGAGCATATTTTATACACCGGAAAAATTGTAGTACGGTAAAATTTTATGATGTAGCCCACTCAGGGCGCTATTAGCTCAACAACCGGGCAGCGGTTTAACAACCAACACCCGGTTGTTTGATTTCAGAGATGCTTCAAAAAAAATGTCGCCGGAAACTTTCGTACCTTTGCAGCGCGATGTGCTGACGAGATCTACATCGGTTTCAAATTTCTGTTAACAGCAACGTTTATGATTACAGAAGCTACTGCTCCAAAACCTACACCTACCGAGAAGTTTACGAAATTTAAGCAGGAAAACGTCGAAACGAAAATACGTTTTCCGAATCGGGATGGCCGTGACTTTCACAAAGCCGTTACATCAAGGGTAAATCAATATTTTAAAGACAACGGAATATCTACTTACGCGAACTGGCAGATGGTGCTGAAGACCATTGTCTTATTGTCCGCGTATTTCGGATTCTATTTTGCCATTTTACTCGGAGAATTCAACATCTGGACGATGTGGCTGATGACCTTCGGTCTGGGAGTTGCCATGGCTGGGATTGGTTTCAGTGTGGCCCACGATGCGATTCACGGAGCTTACTTCAAGAATAAGAACCTGAACTATATTCTGGGTTTCACCATGAACTTAATTGGTGGAAACCGGTACGTGTGGAGCATTACACACAACGTCGTTCACCATACCTACACCAACATTCACAACCACGATGAAGATTTGCAGGTAGCTCCCTTTATCCGTATGTCAAAGCACGATCCACACCGACCCATTCACCGGGTTCAGCACATTCTTGCTTTTATGGCCTATAGCCTTGCAACCATTTTCTGGGTTTTCCTGAAGGATTATAAAAAACTGTCGCAGGAAAACATTGGCCCATATCAGGGGAAAAGACATCCCAAAAAAGAAATCGCATTGTTGATTGTCACCAAACTGGTGTATTATGCTTACGCGATTGTAATTCCGTTCATTGTTCTGGATGTGGCCTGGTGGCAGTTTATCATCGGATTTCTGACCATGCACCTCACGGCAGGTGTTATTCTCGGGGTGATATTTTCGCTCGCCCACGTTGTTGAAAATACCGAGCACCCATTGGCGGATGAGGAAGGAAGAATGCCCGATTCATGGGCGGTGCATCAGATGAAAACGACCGGAAATTTCGCCATGAATAACCCGGTAGTTAACTGGTTTGTGGGAGGATTGAATTTTCAGGTTGAACATCATTTGTTCCCCAATATTTGTAGTATCCATTACAAAAATATCAGCCCGATTGTACAAAGCACGGCGCATGAATTCGGAGTTCCGTACAATTATTACGAAACCCTTGGCGATGCTATTTCATCACATTACCGTCAGCTGAAAGCGCTGGGGCGGGGGTAGGTTAATTGGCCGACTTTTTCCGGCGCTCGAGTTCGTGAATAATTAGCTTTAATTCCCGACCGGTCTGGCCCCGCGCAGAAGAATTTTCTTCAGCCCTGCGAATCAGATACGGAACCACTTTTTTCACCGGACCATAAGGAACATACTTCGCTACTTTATAGCCTTTGTCAGAAAGATTAAAACTGATGTGGTCCGACATCCCGTACAACTGCCCGAAATAGATTCTCGGGTCATCCGGAGAAAGACCTTTTTTATCCATCAGCTCTGTGAGGAGCAGTGAACTTTCTTCGTTGTGTGTGCCGGCACAAAATGAAATCACGTCGATGTTTTCTACACAAAAAGCGAGGGCTTCATTAAAGGCTTTGTCAGTGTCGGCTTTGGTGTCTTGAATGGGTGAGGGATAACCTTTCTCCCTCGCGCGATCGCGTTCTTTCTCCATATAGGCGCCACGCACAAGTTTCTCGCCAAGGAAATAGCCGCCTGCTTTCGCTGCCTCGTAACTCTTTTTTAAATACTCCAGCCGGTCTTTCCGGTAAAGCTGAATGGTGTTGAATACAATCGCTTTCTCTTTGTTGTACCGCATCATCATATTGGTCGTGAAACGATCGATGGCCGGTTGCAGCCAGCTTTCTTCCGCATCCACAAAAACCGGCGTATCCGCCAGATGAGCTGCTCCACAAATCTGCTCGAAACGCGCTTCCACACGATTGAGCTGGTCTTGTTCCTGCTCCGAAAGTTTCTCGCCCCGGCTCACTTTCAAAAGCAGTTTATTGGGTGAAATACCGGTCGGCTTAAAAACGCAAAATGGAATATTGCCGCTGTGCTGTGCGGTACGGATGGTGGCAAGAATTTCTGAAGTGGTTTCATCCAGTTCCTTTTCATCCTCCTGACCCTCTACCGAATAGTCGAGAATGGTACCGATGCCGTAGCTTTTTAGATGAAGAATGGTAGGGTCGCATTCCGCAATGGTTTCGCCACCACAAAATTGGCGGAAGATGGTGCGTTTCACCAATCCGCCAATCGGCAACCTTAACGCAAGGCTGATTTTCATCACTGCTTTGCCGGCGTCCATCAGCTTTGGATACCCGATTAATTTAAAGAGCCAGTACGCCCTTTTTAGATCAGCATCGGTTTTGCCGCTAAAAGCAATTTCCGTATTTTGAAAAGAGATTGGAGGTTTCATCGTCCGGCAAAAATAAGGTTTGGAAGCGTTGCTTCAACGGAAAGCCGAACGGAAAAAAAGCTACCTTTGGTATCCTTGTAAACAAAGAGAAGTGAGTCGCAGCGAATACAATCAGGAAGTCATTTCTTCGGGCTACGCCGTTCATATCGGGGTAGATGTTCTCAGCCAGTTGGAAAGAGATTTATGCACGGTCGATTACTCTCGCAAATTTATTCTGGTCGACGAGAATACCATTCAGCACTGCCTCCCGGTTTTGATGTCGAGCGTTCCGTCACTTCGCCAGGCCGAGGTAGTGGAAATCGAAAGTGGCGAGTCAAATAAAACCATCGAAATCTGCATCCGCGTGTGGGAAGTGCTCACGGAATTAAACGCCGACAGACATTGCCTGCTGATCAATTTGGGCGGGGGAGTGATTGGTGATCTCGGCGGGTTTGTCGCTTCCACTTATAAACGAGGAATTCATTTTGTGAACGTACCCACCTCTTTGCTGGCGCAGGTAGATGCCTCGGTCGGCGGTAAAGTAGGGGTGAACCTCGAGGATTTTAAAAATCAGGTGGGTGTTTTCAACAATCCACAGGCCGTATACATCAATCCGCAATTTCTGAATACACTGCCCCGAAACCACGTGATGTCGGGATTTGCCGAAATGATAAAGCACGGACTAATCAGTGATACTGAACATTTTCACACGCTGGTTCAATTCGATTTATCGCGGCTAGATTTACTGGAGCCACTGATTGAAAAATCTGTTCGCATCAAAAACAAGTTTGTGCTCGAAGATCCTACCGAGAACAATGTCAGGAAGTGTCTCAATTTCGGACATACCACCGGCCATGCCCTGGAAACCTTCTCGCACGAGAATCAGAGCAACGGACTGCTGCACGGAACCGCGGTAGCCATCGGAATGATCTGCGAGGCATGGATTAGCGTTCAGCTCACAGGACTGACCCCGGAGGAGTTTGATGAGATTTCAGATTTTGTGCTCAACAACTATCCACCGTTTCATTTCGATGCCGTTTCGCACCATCGCATTATTGAGATCATGCAAAATGACAAAAAGAATTTTGGCGACAGAATCAACTTCACGCTGTTATCTACTATCGGCTCGGCCGTGTATGACCAGGAGGTGAGTGCCGACAAAATTATCGATGCACTGAACCAATACCAGAAGCGCGTTAAAGCAATCGGGCATGAAGCCTGACCTGGGTTCTGATTTCACACCATCCGGAGCGGTAAATCTTCCTCCGTCAAAAAGTATCGCGAACAGATTATTGCTGATGTCGGCCTTTGCGGCCTCCGAAGGTCCTCTACAACGCGCCAACGAGGCCGATGATACCCGGCTGATGCGGCAATTACTACATTCACCGGATACCACCATTGATGTGGGAATGGCCGGAACGGCGTGCCGCTTTCTGACTGCTTATTTCGCAATTCAACCGGGTCGGAAAATCATCACCGGTCATCCGCGCATGCTCGAACGGCCGGTTTCTGTATTGGTAGATGCCTTGCGCGAACTCGGAGCGAAGATGGAATACACGGGTGAAAATGGCCGGCTACCGTTGAAAATCCACGGAACGTCATTGAAAGGCGGGCGCGTGAAAGTTCCTGGTGATGTCAGTTCACAGTTTATTTCGGCATTGCTGATGATCGGACCATACCTGCAAAATGGTCTGGAACTGGAAATCATTCCTCCGTTTTATTCCGCTCCATATGTACGTATGACGGCCGAACTGATGAAGCGTTCCGGTGCTGATGTGAAATTAGAAGATACTACGTATACCGTTTCCCCCGGAGAATACAAATCCGTTCCAAAAGTTGTTGAATCCGATTGGAGCGCTGCAGCATTTTTTTACGCGTTGATTGCGCTGTCGGGAAGGGGAACGATTGTTCTTAATGATCTTTACCGCGACAGTCTTCAGGGGGACGCACGTTGCGCTGAGCTGTTCACCCACTTCGGGGTACAAACGGTATTTGATGACAATGGCATCGTGATTTCGTGCAGAGAAAATCGCTTACTTCCGGATTTTCTTAAAATCAATTGTGAAGATGTGCCCGATCTGGTGCAGGCGTTGGCATGTACATGCGTAGGATTACGAATTCCTGTACATTTCACCGGAGTTAAAAGTCTTCGGTTAAAAGAAACGGATCGGATTGCTGCATTGCAAAATGAGTTGAAAAAGCTGGGGGCAGAAATTACTGCCGGTGACGACGATCTCAGAATAAACAGTTTCGGAAAGCCTGAACATTTCCGGATAAAAACCTACAACGATCATCGGATGGCTATGTCATTTGCACCGCTTTCGATCGTTTATCCTGAGCTGGAAATAGAAAATCCTGAAGTGGTGGCTAAATCATTTCCGGAATTCTGGACGGAACTGGAGGGGTTAAAACCTTCGGAAAATCAGGTTTGAAATTGAAGGGTGTAAGAAGTTCCTTCATTGCCGGACTCGAGCTGTAATCTGGCATCTATTTGTTCCGACAGATCTTCAATTAGCGTCAGGCCGAGGGTTTTTCTCGTGTTGTTTTCCGCCTTAAAACCCGATCCGTTGTCTTCGATGCGCAGCATGACCGAATTCACGAGCAGCTTTAATTTCACCTGAACTATCTTCGGTTCGCCGTTGTTGCTGTTGAAAGCGTGTTTGGTGATGTTGTTCAGGATTTCATTCACCAGGAGTCCAAGATTGATGGCTCTTGAAGTTTCCATGGATATAGCGTCAAAATCGTAATAAAAATCGATGTTGTCGGCATTGCTGATACTGCTTTTGCGAAAACCTTCCAGCAATTGCTGAATGTATTTATGAAGTTCTACCGTGAGGTAGTTTTGTGACTGATAAAGGTGTTCGTGAATTTTCGCCATCGAAAAAATCCGTGTTTCGCAGTCATTCAATACCGACTGAACGTGCGGATCGTCCGTTTCCCGACCCTGCATCCGAAGAAGACTTGTGAGTACGCTCAGATTGTTCTTGATCCGGTGATGCATTTCTTTCAGCAGAAGTTCTTTTTCCTGCACAATCGCTTTCATCTTTGCTTCAACCGAACGGCGGCGGGAAGATTCCATTGCCAGCGCAATCAGTTGATTGGCGGCCAGTGTAAACTGCACTTCTTCATCGGTCCAGTTTCGCGGTGTACCAATGTGCTCGTAACAAACCACGCCTGTTAAATGTCCATGAAAATGGATGGGCAGGTCGAGCATAGAGGTAATATCATGTTTCCGGCAGTAGGTGTCCGCAATCTCTGATGTCACCGGTGATTCTCGCACATCATTGATCACCAGAATTTTGTTGGATTTAAGATGGGTGTAATACTCGGGCATGTCCTTCATCCGGAGCTGCTCTCCTTTTGAAAACTGTCGGGTGCTCGCGCTGAAATTAGCGATGCATTCTATCCGGTTGTCGGTTTCATTGAACATCCAGATATTCACCCTGTCCACAGATAAACAAGCCGTGAGACGATGTCCGATTGCTTCGAATATATCATCTATTTCTCCGGAGAAGATTTTGGTATCACCAGCAATGGACTGAAGTTCTTTGGTATATCGTGCTGCACTCATAGGTTGGTACCGGAAGGGCTAAATATACTATTTAATTACCATCACCAACCTCAGGTAGTCAGACGCTTGTAAAAAATGGGACTGCTACCTGTAAACTTTGAGAAGGCGTTGTATCTTGTCGGCCAGATTTGTGCAGATGACCGGAAAAATATCGGGTGGCTTGTTGATGATTGCCGATGTACTAGTGTGTCTGGTGATGATCATCCTTTTTTCGGATCTGCGGGTGTCGGAAACTTCCAGGTATTGTGTCGACCGGGTAGAGGAACTTCCACAGAAAAAACTTGGAGTAGTGCTGGGCACAGCCAAGTATCGTGTTGGCGGAGGTATTAACCCGTATTATCAGTTCAGGATTGATGCCGCTGCAACTCTGTTTCATTCGGGTAAAGTCGATTTTTTGTTGATCAGCGGCGACAACGCCTTTCGTGAATACGACGAACCAACAACCATTAAAAATGATCTCACCAAATTGGGTGTTGCGGCCAACCGGATATTTCTGGATTATGCCGGCTTCAGAACGTTCGACTCTATGATTCGCTGCAAAGAAGTATTTGGAGAAACCGACATTATTGTGGTTTCACAACAGTTTCATAACGAACGGGCGCTGTATATCGCGCACCACAATGGAATGACTGCAATTGGCTACAATGCCAGAGATGTAGGACAGTTTTACGGATTAAAAACGATGCTCCGGGAGAAACTGGCGCGCACGAAAACCTTATTGGATGTACATGTGCTGAATACTGTTCCCAGATTTTTGGGTGATAAGATTACAATTGAAATGCCGGATTCTGCAGCTGCCACAATAATCTTACCCGCAGATTCCCTGGTGACAGGAAATTAAGAAGCGACTTTATACTTATCCAGAAATCCTTCCCAATTCCAGATGAAATGCTCCATGATCTCGTTCATTTTCTTCAGGAAAATGGGGTTCGGCGTGTTCAGGTTTTTGAAATATTCTTCCTGATAGTCGTTGAGGTGATATTTGTAAAATACAGCCTTGGACATGGCGTAAAGCGTGTTCTTGGAAGGGTGATTTACGCGCGCCATGATGGTTTTGTACTTTTTCACGAGCTCGGCATATTCCATTTTTTCCATGCCGTAGATCGCAGCCATTTTTTCAATGCTGAGTTCAATAATGCGGCGGTCCTGTCCACTGGGGAAATATTTGGGAATGTAAGCGATATTTCCGGCCACAAGAATCAACAGAAACGGGTCGCTGTTTGCAGGATCTACTTTTGGAGGCAGTACAAATGACGGATCATTCTGAATCAAAACAGCAACATCCTCAAAGCCTTTGTCTACCAGATCCACCAGTGAATTAACAAAAATGTTGGCGATTGCGTTTTCGGTGAGCTTTTTCTTGCCAAACAGTGTGAGCATATCGTGCAGTTCGGGTATTTTGAGATTCAATCAAAGTTAAGCAGAAGGCTTGGCGGTAAACGAATGGTTCGCATTCCGATTTCCACAAAGTTATGCACGGGGCAAAGGTAACTAAAGTTACACCCGAAGAGATAGAGAATAACGTAAATTAGCAGGATGAAAACTCCAGGAAAATTTGTAGCCATGATGACCAATCGCTGTCCCTCGTGTCATCAGGGTCATATGTTTATGTCAAAGTCACCGTATAGTCGAAAATTCATGGAAACGAATGCCAGATGTGAGGTTTGCGGCGAGGACTTTAAGCGAGAACCCGGCTTTTACTTCGGGGCCGCCTATGTAAGCTACGCCTTAACGGTAGCGCTGTGGGTAGCGGTGGTGGTGGCGTTGTATGTCTTTGATGCCATTGGGTTAATTGACTACACTTTCTTTGATTATCCGGTGCTGACAATAGTTGTAGGCATCGTGTTGCTGATTTTTTTGCTGCCTGTGCTCTTCCGTCTCAGCCGCTCGATGTGGATACATATGTTTGTGAGTAGAAATAAAGATTTATGATTTTTTATTCTGCTTGCAGAATTCGATGAATTAAAGAGCAGTAGAAAGTTTAAATCTTAGTGTTATCCCGCTTTTCAGGATTTTATTAATCAGCACTCGTTGGAATGCTTTTTTACAGAAGCCGGTAATTTTTGTACTCTCCGATTCTCCAACCGGTGCCATCTTCAATCAGTTTTAGAAACCGATCTTTTAGCGACAGACTTTTGGCCGTTGTATCGAGTTGGAGTTTCCAGTTCAGGCGCTGTAGCCGTTCTTTCATCACTTGGGGATGTGTGCCTTCGAACTTTTTTAAAGATTCGATGCCCGAATAATCAAATACTTCGGCATCACCGACCATTTTTTGCACTTGCTCATCGCTGTGCCACAGTTTGTTAAACTCCTGTTGTTTGGCCTGCTGATGCCGCGGATCTTTCACCCAGCCGTAGTGATGAACGGTGGCATCCACCGGCTTTACCCACAACTTTTGGCCATTCTTTCTGAAGCCCTGCGCATCCCGGTACGACCGAATGGCAGAATCGGGACGAACCACCCGAACTTCTCTCCGGTACCATTTCCTCGAGTCGGCAACAAAATCGTAAGAGCCATAAAAGTGAAGGTAATCAAACAGCAATCCTTCCACGCGTTCATCCTCTTTCCAACGCTCCATAGTTGTGCGGATAGCCGGCAAATATTGTTCGTGAATGACTTCATCGCCCTGGATGTAAAACGCCCAGTCGCTATCGCTTGAAATTTCAGCAAATGCTTTGTTCGTTTCTTCGGCCAATACTCGACCGCCTTCGCGCAAATTATCATCCCAGATCGTATCGATGATCTTAATTTTCGGTCCGAGGGCGGCTACCATTTCGCGGGTGTCATCTTCTGATTTTCCGACCGCAACGACCACTTCGTCGCACAAGGGTAGAATGGATCGTATGGCTTCTTCAACCGGGTAATCAAATTTCCGGGCGTTGCGGATGAACGTAAATCCGGAGACTTTCATCACTGAAAACTTTGCAGTTCAATCAGTTTGTGATACACGCCTTTTTGATCGTACAATTCCTGGTGTCGACCGCGCTCAATGATTTCGCCGTCTTTCATAACGAGGATTTCATCACAATGCTGAATGGTGCTCAAGCGGTGGGCGATAATGATGGAAGTGCGGTTTTCCATGAGGCGGTACAATGCATCCTGAACCAGTTTTTCTGATTCGGTGTCAAGAGCTGAGGTAGCTTCATCCAGAATCAATACCGGTGGATTTTTTAAAACAGCGCGGGCAATGCTCAGGCGCTGGCGTTGACCGCCCGATAATTTGCTGCCACCGTCACCGATATTGGTCTGGTATCCTTCGTCCAGTTGCGAGATAAATTCATGCGCATTGGCCACGCGGGCCGCACGTTCAACATCTTCTGGTGCGACGTTGTCCATTCCGAATGCAATGTTGTTGAACGCGCTGTCGTTGAACAAGATGGCTTGTTGCGTAACGATGCCAAAAAGATTTCGTAGCGAATCGATTTTAAGATCGCGCAGGTCCAAACCGTCGATGGTAATTCGTCCGCTGGTCGGGTCGTAAAATCTTGGTAGCAGATCCACAATCGTACTTTTTCCGGCACCCGATTCACCAACCAGAGCGATGCTTTTTCCTTTCGGAATTTCCAGGTTGATATTTTTTAATACAGCGCTTTTTCCATACGCAAATCCAACATTTTCATAGCGGATCGCCGTTTCGAAGGTGCGAATGTCATGTGCCTCTGGTTTTTCGGTAATCGTAATCGGCGCCGACATCACAAAGTCGATTCGGTCGAGGGCTGCGGCTCCTTTATTCAGGTTGGAATAGGCGCTGCTGATTGCCTGTACCGGGCGCATCACCTGAGAAAAAACAATGATGAATCCAATGAATGCACCACCGTCCAGAGCTGTTTGCGAATCCGGGCTCAGAATCAGGCGGCCTCCGTACCACACGAGGGTAACCATTACGGCAGCTCCGAGGAATTCACTCAGCGGAGAAGCTAGATCGAGTTTGCGATAGGCGCGAATCGTAAGTTCGTTGTAACGGTCGTTGCTCTCGCTGAATTTTCGCTTGATGAAGCGCTGGGCATTGAACGCTTTGATGATCTTCATTCCCGACAGCGATTCTTCGATTCCGCTTACGAGTTCACCGAATTTCTCCTGAACCTTTACCGAGGTCCGTTTCAGGCTTTTGCTTACGCGGGAAATGACGAGCGCACTGATCGGCATAAGAACCAACGACAACAACGTCAGCTGTGGGCTGATGAAAAATAAAGCTGCCAGCGAAATAAAAATACTCACCGGGTCGCGGAAAATAAGTTCCAGGCTGCTCATTACCGAATAGTTCACTTCCTGAACGTCGTTCGTCAGTCGGGCGATAAAATCACCTTTGCGCTCTTCGCTGAAATAACCGATGGGAAGATCAACCACCTTGTCGAACAAATCCGCCCGTAAATCGCGTACCACTCCGTGGCGCACCGACGCGAGGAAAAACATAGCCAGATATCGGAACAGGTTTTTCAGGAAAAACAGCGCAATAACAATGAGGCAAATGAACAGCAGCGAGTCCAGTTCTTCGTTTTCGCGCACAAAATTGCCCATCATGTAATTGAAATACTGATCGGCCCAGTCGGTGGTCAACGAAAATTCGGGAGCTTCGTACTGCGGTTCTGTTTCGCCAAAAAGAAGACGCAGAAAAGGAATAAAGAGCAGCAACGACAACAGGTTGAAAACCACAAAGGCAATGTTGCATACAATATTGAGCAGAACATACAATTTGTAGTTCAGCGTGTATGCGATGATGTGCCTGAGTTTTCTCATGCTATACCAGACTGGTGCCGGTGTAATTCTGAGGAGTTACGGCTTTTAGTTCGGCTTTCAGCTCATCCGAAATTTCAAGACTGTCAACAAACTCAGCAATCGAGTCGCGATCGATTTTCCGGTTCGTTCTGGTCAGCATTTTTAGCGCTTCGTAAGGCGCTTCATAAGCCTCACGACGCAGAATGGTTTGAATGGCTTCGGCCACCACCGCCCAGTTGTCTTCCAGATCACGATCGATTGCATCTCGGTTGATGAGCAGTTTGTTCAATCCCTTCAGCGTAGAATGCAGTGCAATCACCAGGTGCGCCATCGGTACCCCAACATTTCGAAGAACAGTACTGTCGGTGAGATCACGCTGAAGTCTCGAAACCGGGAGTTTTGCCGCCAGGTGTTCGAACACGGCGTTTGCGAGGCCAATGTTTCCTTCTGAATTTTCGAAATCAATCGGATTCACTTTATGGGGCATGGCCGATGAACCGACTTCTCCCTCGCGAATTTGCTGTTTGAAATAATTCATTGAGATGTACGACCACATATCGCGATCCAGGTCCATCACAATATTTCCGATGCGTTTCAGGTTGTCGAACAGAGCGGCGAGATTATCATAATGCTCAATCTGCGTAGTGGTTTTCGAACGGTGCAGTTTCAGCGTTTCGTTCACAAAATGATTCGCAAAATGCACCCAATCCAAATCCGGATAGGCCACGTGGTGTGCATTAAAATTTCCGGTTGCTCCGCCAAATTTTGCAGAGTAGGGAATGGTTTGTAGCAGCTCCATTTGAACATGCAGCCGCTCCTGAAAAACCTTTATTTCTTTCCCGAGAATGGTCGGTGATGCGGGTTGTCCGTGCGTGCGGGCAAGCATTGGAATTTCGGCCCAGAGCAATGACAGTTCTTTGAGTTTGGTGTTCAGCTTTTCGAGCAGCGGAAGCACCACTTCAAACATCGCATCTTTAATGCTTGCCGGAACAGCCGTGTTGTTGATGTCCTGTGAAGTCAGTCCGAAATGGATGAATTCCACAAACTGGCTAAGCTTAAGTGTTTTGAATTTTTCTTTCAGAAAGTACTCGACAGCTTTCACATCGTGATTGGTGATGGCTTCGGTATCTTTTATTTGTTGTGCATCGCTCAGGCTGAAGTCGAGATACAGATTGCGCAATTCGGGGTAAAACTTTTTGTCGAAAAACTGCAACTGAGGAAGCGGTAGTTCGCAAAGTGCGATAAAATATTCAACCTCTACCATTACACGGTACCGGATCAGGGCCGACTCAGAAAAATATCCACCCAGTACATCGGTTGCTTTCCGGTACCTGCCGTCTACAGGAGAAATGGCGTTCAGCGTATCCAGTTTCATGACTTCTTCAACATTAAACGGCAAAAGTAGGGATATTTGCGCCAACGCTGTGGTTGTTGAGAATTCTGCAGAGTGAATAGCGGGCATTGAATCGCGCTGTGTATTTTTACCCCAATATGTACAACGACATCAAATTGGGATTGAACACCTACCTCGAAGCGCTGGGTTTTATTTTTCGCCACAAATTGTGGTACTTTTTTCTCTTTCCTGTTTTGTTGTCGATTCTGGCGCTGGTGTTGCTGTTCGCGGTTAAAACAGAAATCATTGAAGCCACCAACACTTACCTGATGGAGCTGTTCAATCTCGATCACAACCAGGATGATCTGCAGGGCTGGTTCGCGAAAGTGCTTCGGTTTTTGGTGGCAGCGGTTATATGGGTAGCCACTACGCTCATATTCTGGACAATGAACAAATACATTGTGTTGATTGTCATGAGTCCGGTACTGGCAATATTGTCCGAGAGAACCGAAGCCATTCTCACCGGAAAAAGCTTTCCTTTCAACCTTACTCATTTGCTGAGCGACACCCTGAGAGGAATTACCGTGGCAGCCAGAAACCTGATCCTCGAGTTACTCTGTCTGGCGGTACTCACACTTTGTGGATTTTTACTCCCGATTATTAGTCCATTCCTTTTTGTGCTGATGTTTCTGGTGAGCGCGTATTTTTACGGATATTCTATGTTGGATTACACGAGTGAAAGACATCGGCTTACCGTGAAGGAAGGAACGCGGTTGATTCGCAAAAACCAGATTCTTGCCGTTTCAAACGGAGCGTTTTTCGACCTTTTGATGCGTATCCCGTTGGTTGGTATCACTTTTGCTCCCATACTTGGCTGTGTAGGTGCCACGCTTGCACTCCACCGTAAATACAATCTGAATAGTAATTTAAAAACTGCAATATCTTGAAGTTCCTGAACCAAATTGTGTTGATCGTATTTGCCATTACTGCTACTTTACCAGTTTCGTCACAGGTGGTGGTAGATGAACCGGAAGAAGAACAATCAGTTGGTGTTTTGCCAATCCGACTGGCCAATGCACGAAAAATGTTTCTGGATATGAATGTACGCGGTGCGCTGAATGAATATCGCGTGGTGCTCGAAGCCATTCCCGATCATCCGCAGGCTACTTATCGGATTGGGGAGTGTCATTATGCGCTCAGGAATTATGAACTGGCCGAAACCTATCTGACCCAGGCATTGGAGCTCAATCCGGACGTAAACAATGAAATTCATTATTGGCTTGGAATGACCAAACACAGGCTTGCGAAACTCGACGAAGCGGTCAACCATTTCAAAATCTTCCGGTCAACATCTTCCAGGGCCAACAATCATTTTTTTGAAGTGGATACGTACATCGAGCAGTGTCAGTTTGCAAAAATGATGATGCAGGAACCGCACGATATTCAGCCAGAAAACCTTGGATTGCAAATCAATTCACGGTTTGACGATTACGCGCCGTCGGTAACTGCCGATGGAAAGTTGCTGGTTTTCACCTCCAGACGACCTGATATTAAAGGGGGTGGGATTGACGTTGAAGGTGACCATAAGTATTTTGAAAATATATTTTATTCGGAGTGGGATGAAATTGCGGGCGACTGGACGGCTGCCGAACAGGCAAAAGGAAAAGTCAATACCACAGCTTATGACGCTGTATTGTCGATTGCGCCCGATGGCAAGAGCATGTACGTGTACAAAAACAATGATAACAGCGCGGGCGATATCCATTTCTCAACTTTTATTGATTCAACTCAACGTTGGTCGGCAACCCGAAAACTCGATCGACCGATAAATACTTCGTGGTTCGAGAGCTCGGTGAGTATCACTTCCGATGGCAAATTCCTGTATTTTATCAGCGAGCGGCCCGGTGGAGAAGGTCAGGGCGATATTTATGTTTCCGAAAGCAGGGGTGAAAACAAATGGGGAAAGCCGAAGAATCTTGGACCGTTGGTGAATACCGAAGGCGATGAGAAATTTGTTTTTATCCATCCCAGCGGTAAATATTTATTCTTTGCTTCAAACGGACATCAAACCATGGGTAGTTATGACATTTTTCGCGCCGACATCATCGAAGGAGAACCTACCCGCCCCGTGAATCTGGGTTACCCGATTAATACGGTAAACGAAGAATCTACTTTTTCGCTGACAGAAGACAATCAGACCATGTTCATTGCAGCTGAGTACGAAGGTTCGCTGGGCGAAAGAGATATTTTTCAGATCGATCTGAAAAACTACAATCTGCTCGAAAACGAAGTGGTGACGCAGGTATTTCTGCAGGGATCAGTCATTAATGGTGCCAACGACCGCAGCCTGCGCGATGCAAAAGTTGGAGTGTATGACAAAGATGGGAATATGGTTTACGATGCCTTCACCGATCGAAACGGAGAATTTGAGTTTAAGGTGGTGCGCGATCAGGTGTATGAAATCCGGGTTTTGGTAGATGGTTATAAAGAGCATCGCGAAATGGTGGATCTCGTAGATATCGACAAAACTCGGTTGGTGGTACGGAAAACGATTGCGCTCAATTAATCCTTAACGCGCCTCCAGTCTCCATCATTCAGTAATTCTTCCACTTCTCTTCCAAATTCCACAAGTCGTTCCGGACAACCAATCCGGCACTTGATCTCTTTCTTCTGTCCGCCGATATTCAGTTTGAAAAAGGTGGAAGGTAAATCCGTCACCAGGCTGTTGTCGTAGCTGTCCATCATCATCATAAATCCGATGCGCTGTGCTTTTTGAAGAATGCTGTCGGCCAAAACCGGATCAATGTCAGCAGAAAATTCACCGATACGATCTACATTCGACTCTCCGGAATAAGTAGCATATCCGCTTTCGTAGATGTTGAGTTCGTAGGTAGGGCAGCGGCCAAAACAGGGGGTGCGCGCCATGGCAAATACGAGCGAATCCGGAAAATGATCTTTCTGAGTAACTTCAGTATTGCCCGGAGTTTCCTCCTTCGCGGCTTCTTCCTGTTCTGCCTTGCGTTCTGCTTTTTCGGCCTTCAGTTCCTTCCGGGCTTCGCGAAATTCCCGGTGACCCTTGCACGATGTGCCAACGGACAGCAAAAATGCAGTGAAGAGAATTAAGCCGGAAATTTTGGATGCGATCATTATTTTTTACCCTTTTTAAGTTGCTGCTGTTGTTTGGAGATTTCCTCGAGTTTTTGCTGAAAACGCGACTTTTTCGCAGACTTTTTCTTCTCCTTATTCACGTCAATTTTGGCGCGGATTTTCTCTTCATTGATGAAATATTCCTTAATCACCACCATCTGTCCGATTGAAAGAACGTTGGCGAGCAGGTAATAGTAACTCAGACCAGAAGCAAATGAGTTGAAGAAAAACAACATCATCACCGGAAACATGTACATAATGATTTTCATGTTCGGCATTCCCGGCTGCGAAGTAGTGGGCATATTGCTCTGGTTCATCATGGTATAGAAAAAAGTGGATGCGGCCATGAGCAGGGTAAAGAGGCTGACGTGTGCGCCGTAAAGCGGAATTTCGAACGGAAGGTTCAGAATGGAGTCGTAGGATGACAGGTCGTCCGCCCACAAAAACGATTCATGCCGCAATTCAATGGAAGACGGGAAAAACCGGAACATCGCATAGAGAATCGGCATCTGAATGATCATCGGAATACAGCCCGCCATCGGATTCACGCCGGTTTTACGGTAAAGATCCAGCGTAGCCTGTTGTTTTTTCATCGGGTCGGCGTCCTTTAGCTTTTCGTTCATCGCGTCGATGTCTGGCTTCAGAACACGCATTTTAGCGCTGCTGAGGTAGTTTTTGTACATCAGCGGAAACAGCACAACTTTGATGATAACAGTCAGCAACAGAATGATAATTCCGTAGCCGAGGTTGAAGCCATCCAGGAAGTTGAAGATAGGAATGACCGCCCATTTGTTAACCCAGCCAAAAATTCCCCAACCCAGGTTGATGATTTCATCGAGGTCGCGGTCGTATTTTTTTAAAATCTGGTATTTGTTTGGCCCGAAGTAAAACTGCATCGGAATGACAGCATTGCCGGCATTCGTTACCGGCAGCTTCAGATGCGCAGAGAAATGATCATTGAATTTATCGTTCTCCGGCTCAATAACTTCCAATGCACTGTTTTTCGCGAATGGGATGTCAGAAATAATAATCGAACTGAAAAATTTCTGCTTGAAGGCTACCCAATCCAGTGTATAATCATCAACAATTACATCGTCATCCGAGGTCTCCGATAAATAGTCGCGTGTCTCACCGGTTTCTTTGTAAAACACCGAGCAGATGTTGCGCTCGTCTGAGAGCAGTTTTTCGCTGCTCAGGCCGGACATTTGCCAGTGAAGTTCCGGAAGGTCTGCAGTGTTTACCACGTCATCCAGACCGGTCATCTGCAACGCAAAACCGATGTCGTATTGATCTCCGGTAAAGGTATAGGTGTATTCGACGTATTTTCCGCCGGCTGTTGTTTCGAGCCGGTAGTTAAGGGTTTTAGTTTCCGAACCACTCAGGCGGATGTGGCTGTAATCACCGGTGAAGCTCAGGTCGTTGGTGTTGATGGTTCCGACGCCCGGATAATTCATCGCCACTCCGAAGGTGAGCGATGCTTCGTCAAACAGTACCAGCGGATCACCGGAATAAGTGAGGTAATCTTTCAGCTCGACATAGGATATTTTTCCACCACGCGAATTGATTTTTACAATGAACTGATCTGTTTCGATCAGGGCAAAATCATCGGTGGGCTGTGCTGCCGGTGCAAAAATCCCAAACTCGGCATGTGCCTGCCGACTGATGGCCGCCTGTGCGAGTGAATCTTCGGCAGCGGCTAAGGTGTCAACAGGAGCTGCTTTCGAAATGGCTGCAGCATTGGCTGCTGCTTCCGACTCCTGAAGTTGTTGTTCAACCCTGGCCAGACTGTCCTGTTGCTGGAGCATAGCAGCTTTCTCTTCGGCCGATGGGCCAAAAAATATACTGTATCCCAGAATTATTGCGGCAATGATTACCAGTCCGATGACGGAATTTTTATCCATTTTATGCTTTTTTACAAGGGGGCAAAGGTAGTTATTCTGAAGTATTAAAACCGATGCTTTGACCGCCGGTTTGCCGGTGGGATTTATGGGATTGAGATGTCTGGTTAAGGAGAAAGAGCTGATAAATCGCAAAGCTATTGCAGAATCTTAGCTTAAACGTGTTGTGCTATTGAAATTGTTAATTAATAATCAAAAAATAGGACGTGCATAGTATTGATTGCTATGCATTTAAGGCGCTTAAACTAAAAATAAATAGCACCATGCACGACCTGAAAGCAATGTCCGAAAAGACCTTTGAAATCGCCAAGGAAATGTTTGATGATCGAGTTGATGAATTTGGAAACTTTAATTTCAAACCACGTCCGGCAAAAATGAGTGATCTCCAGGTCTCTGCAGCAACCATTTTTTTTACCGCGCCACCAATTCATTCACTTCAATCGTCGCCTTTACAAACTGAACAAACAGCGGGTGCGGCGACGCCACCGTGCTTTTGTATTCGGGGTGAAACTGCACGCCGATGAACCAGGGATGATCTTCAATTTCCACGATTTCCACCAATCCGCTTTCGGGATTGATACCACTGGCTTTCATTCCGGCAGCTTCGAGTTTTTCGAGGTATTTGTTGTTGAGCTCAAAACGGTGACGGTGGCGTTCAACAATTTCTTTCCGACCATAGGCTTCAAAAGCTTTAGTGCCTTCCTTAATGCTGCAGTTGAATGCGCCCAGTCGCATGGTTCCTCCTTTGTTCACTACGTGTTTTTGTTCGTCCATCAGGTCAATCACCGGATGGGCAGTAACCGCAATTTCGGAAGTGTGCGCTTCTTTTAAACCCAGCACATTTCGTGCGTATTCAATAACGGCGCATTGCATACCAAGGCAAATACCCAAAAACGGAACCTTGTTTTCGCGGGCGTATTTCACGGCTTCAATTTTTCCTTCAATTCCGCGCTCTCCAAAACCGGGAGCTACCATAATTCCCTTCAAACCGTGCAGTTTCTGAGCGGCATTTTCGGCGGTGATGGATTCGGAGTGAATCCATTTCAACTCTACGCGGCATTCGTTTTCGGCCCCGGCATGGTTGAAAGATTCTACAATGGATTTGTAGGCATCCTTCAGCTCGATGTACTTCCCGATCAATCCAATTTTAATGTGGCTCTTCGGATTTTTGTATTTGCGCAAAAACTGGTTCCAGTGGCTCAGGTCGCGCTCAGAATCAATCGGCAATTTCAGCTTGCTCAACACCACTTCATCCAACCGTTCTTCGGCCATAAGGATCGGCACATCGTAAATGGTTGCTGCGTCGATTGACTCTATAACTGCATCCGAGGCAACATTACAGAACAAGGCAATTTTTTCTTTCAGATCGGAACTGATGTGATGTTCTGAGCGGCAAACCAGAATATCCGGCTGAACCCCCAATTCGAGCAGCATTTTAACCGAGTGCTGAGTAGGTTTGGTTTTCAGTTCGCCGGCAGCAGCAAGATAGGGGAGCAGGGTGAGGTGAATCACCAGACAATTTTTACCGAGTTCCCATTTCAATTGACGCACCGTTTCTACGTAGGGCAAAGATTCGATATCACCAACGGTACCGCCAATTTCGGTGATGATGAAATCGTAGTCACCGGTTTTACCGAGAATCTGAATACGTTCT
>CALDPJ010000379.1 GCA_937911795.1 uncultured Flavobacteriales bacterium
GCCGACAATATCATCCTCTCCCGGACAGGCATCAGGATCTGAAACAAACATTGTGTAACACCACACAACGCCTGACGGACACTCAGGAGTTTCATAAATCGCGCAGATTTCATACAAACCAGGAGTTTCAGAATTAAACGCGAACTGTTCACCAGATCCTGCTTCATCGCCATTCACCGTCCAGAAAATTGAAGCATTGGCGGGATAGTTGAAAGGATAAAAAAGTATTGAATCTTCCATCAGCACATATTCTACATCCAGCTCGCAACTGTCGGCGCAACTCGCAACAACGATATCTGTACACAACAAAAATTCAGCACAACCCGGTGCAGAACCTTGAGCACAGATGGTATACTCACCTGCATTATTATAATTGTGTGCGACATTGTTTAACAACATGGTTTCCGATTCATCTCCCCAGTTCCAGACGATATTTCCAGAATTCCCAAAATTGTTGACCGAGGCTTCAACTGTTCCACAGGACGTTACTGTTGCCAGTATTTGATCGGGACACTGTGCAAAGCTCTGTAAATTGAAAACTGAAATAATGGAGAAAAAAACAATTCTGTAGGACTTCATAACTGAATGGTTTGGTTGGTACCGCTAATGACTGGAATTTTCTTCGGAAGTTGCATACTTACAGTACAAAGAGTTGCCGTCAACCGAAGAAACACTGATATTATTAAAAAACAAGCCCGACCCTATTTCCATAATTCACGTAAATTTGCAGCCGGATAAAACAATAGCCGATTTCGAAAATGCTGATAGGAGAAGATTCTTTAACCATTGCGGTCGATTTTGACGGGACCGTTGTAGAGCATAAATATCCTGCAATCGGAGATGAAATGTTGTTTGCATTTGACACGCTGAGAGCACTACAGAATAAAGGTCACAAGTTGATTTTGTGGACGTTTCGCGCGGGAAGATATCTGGATGATGCGGTGGAATACTGCCGCAAAAACGGAATTGAATTTTATGCGGTGAACAAAAGTTATCCGGAGGAAGAATTCGAAACGGGATCCATCAGCCGGAAAATCAGCGCCGATTTATTTATTGATGACCGAAATGTGGGTGGTTTTCCGGGATGGGGCGAAGTTTACCAGATGATCCATCCCAACGACGGCAACCTGGATCTGCAGTTCAGAAATCCCGAAGCACATCGAAATTTTAAAAAATCATCGTCCTCTTTTTTCGGGCGACTTTTCAATAAAAAATGATTCACTACAAAACTTCCGAAGAAATTGAGCTGATGCGCCTGAGCGCTCAGATCGTTTCGCGTACCCTTGGATTGATTGCCGAAAAAATCGGTCCCGGTGTAACTTCACTTCAGCTCGATAAACTGGCCGAAGAATATATTCGCGACCAGGGTGCTGTTCCGGGATTTCTGGGTTTCGGCGGTTACCCGAATACATTATGTATGTCGGTCAACGATCAGGTGGTGCATGGCATTCCGGGCGACACACCGTTTCGTGAAGGCGATATTGTTTCGGTGGATTGTGGTGCCGTATTTAATGACTATTACGGCGATCACGCCTATACTTTTGCCATCGGAGAAGTGAGTCCGAAGGTGCAAAAACTGCTGCGCGTCACCAAGGAAAGTTTATATCTTGGAATCGCTGAAGCACGCACCGGCCGTAGAATCGGTGATATTGGCGCGGCCATTCAGGAGTATGCCGAGCAGCACGGGTATGGTGTGGTACGCGAACTAGTTGGCCATGGGCTGGGGAAATCCATGCACGAAGATCCGCAGGTGCCGAACTACGGAAAGCGCGGACGCGGAAAGAAAATTCAGGAAGGGTTGGTAATTGCGATTGAGCCGATGATCAATCTCGGCACAAAAGAAGTCAATCAACTCGACGACGGCTGGACGATTGTTACTGCCGACCGACAGCCTTCGGCCCATTTCGAACACGATGTGGCGGTGGTCAACGGCAAACCCAATATCCTGTCAACTTTCGATTATGTGGAAGACGCGCTCGAAAAACGCGGTTTGGACGCGATGCGGATGAACGAGCGGGTTGAGCAGGTACAAGAGTAGCGAGAACCTGACTGGCTACATCCGCACGCCCATCACAAGAATATCGTCTACCTGCTCTCCGTTTGATTTCCAGTCGTCGATGAACGAGACGAGCAGTTTCTTTTGATCCTGCATGGATTCCTTCTGGATTTCGAGCAACAGGTCTCTGAACCTTTTGGTCGTTAATTTTTTTCCGCTGATTCCATTGAACGTATCCGGATAACCATCGGAGAAGATGTAGAATGTATCGCCTTTTTCGTATTTGAATTTCTGGTTTTTAAAGGCAACCCCTTTTTTGATTTTGCTTCCTATGGATAGTCTGGTAGCAGGATAAATTTCCAGTTCATTCTTCTGCCGGCGCATCAGCCACAACGGGCGATTGGCACCGGCAAATTCAACGGTTCGTTGGGCTTTGTCAACGGCACAAATGGCGATGTCCATCCCATCCTGGCTGTACGAATAGTTGGTACAGTGCTGCATTGCCGAGGTAATCCCGGAATTCAGGTGATTGAGTACCGTTGCCGGATCGGAACTTTTGGAGACCGCTGTATTCAACTTCTCGATTCCAATCATGCTCAGCAATGCGCCGGGAATTCCGTGGCCGGTACAATCTGCCGCCGCGAGCATAATTTTTTCTTTCGTGTTTTTGTACCAGTAAAAATCTCCGCTCACGATATCTTTCGGTTTGTGAATGACAAAAGAATCCGGAAACAACTTTGTCAGGCCCTCTTTCTGGGGTAAAAATGCATTCTGGATTCCCCGCGCATATCCCAGGCTTTCCAGTAATTCGCGGTTGCGACTTTCGAGTTGAATCGTTCGGCGTTGGATCACTTCTTCAAACTGATCGCTCAATTTTTTCAACCGTAATTCAGCCACTTTCCGTTCAGAAATATCCACCGAAAAAAGGAGCATCCCTTCGGGCACGGATTGAATTCTCAATTCGAACCAGCCCATCGTTCCGTCGGGAAAATTTAGTTGAATTTCGCAGGTGGCCGATTCTTTCTTTTTCAGGCAACGCTCGAGAACCGGAAATGAAGGGTTCTTGGTAAAGTCAGGAAATATTTCCAGCACCGAACGCCCAAGAGCTTGATTGCTTTCAAGCTTCAACTGCTGAAGCGCTGCGTCGTTGACATAAAGATAGCGCCACTCAAAATCCAGTACAAAAAGACCTTCAATGAGGTGATCCAATGCAATATGGCTAATCCTTTCATTCATCGCGACGGTTATGCGCTCACCGTTATTCACACCACACGCTATTTATCAATTCATTACACGTGGTTACAGTATATTTCACTGATAAATATACTCTTTTAGCTTCAGCAATTTGGCACACAATTTTGGGAATATCCGGATGCGGTGGTGCAGCTTCTATTATCTAAATACAGTTATTCAAGTTTTCATAATAAACAT
>CALDPJ010000380.1 GCA_937911795.1 uncultured Flavobacteriales bacterium
CCATAACCTCATGGACCTGGCAACCTTTACTAAAGAAGACTTCTGTGCAATGTTCAGGGAAGTCAATCTGAGCCTTTGGCAATCCTATAATAAAAAACGTCTGGACAGGACAAGCTTAAGAGAAAACCGATTCAACTTTGTAATGGAAGCATTGGGTGCTAAAGGAGAGCAGATTTCAAAAAAACTAGCAGAAGATTACCTTAAACGATGCCCGACCATGCACCATGTTTTCCCTTTTACACAAGAAGTGCTGCATTATCTAAAAAACGAAAGAGGCTATGCCCTTCATATCATAACCAATGGATTTGAAGACGTACAGCATATCAAAATAAAAAGTGCTGGACTTACAGGCTTTTTTGAAGAAGTCATTACAGCTGATACTGCTGGATACCAGAAACCTGATAAAGAAATTTTTGGATATGCCCTCTCAAAAGTTAATTGTCAAGAAAACGAGTGCATAATGGTAGGCGACAATTTAGATGCCGATGTAGCCGGTGCTAAAAATGCCCAAATAGACCAAGTATATTTCAACCCCTCAAGGCTTCCGCATCAGGAAACAATCACCTACGAAATTTGTTGCCTCAGTGAGTTGCAACAAATTTTATAAGGGACAAGCCTAAGTGCTTTTTTTCGGTGAGGTCGATATCCCAAATGCAGCTTGCATTTGAAAAGTGCCACCCCAAATGATTTGAATATGCCTAAAGGAATATACCAAGTACCCATCCCTAAAAACGAACCCGTATTGAATTACGCTCCAGGGGCAAATGAACGGGAAACGTTAAAAAAAGCCCTTGAAGCAGCCTTGGCCAAGCAAGAAGACATCCCCATGTATATCGGTAGTGAGGAAGTCAGGACAGAAAAAAGGCTGCCACTTTCTCCACCGCACGATCACCAGCAAACCATCGGTTACTGGTTCGAAGGCGATGAATCGCATGTGAAAATGGCCATTGATGCCGCCCTCAAAGCAAAAGAAAAATGGGCTGCCCTTCCGTGGGAACAACGCGCCAGTATTTTTCTAAAAGCTGCCGATCTTCTCGCCGGACCCTTTCGTGATAAAATGAATGCCGCTACGATGCTGGCACAATCAAAAAATGCCTATCAGGCTGAAATCGATGCCGTTTGTGAGTTGATCGACTTCCTGCGATTCAACGTAGCATACATGCAGCAAATCTATAACGAGCAGCCCGAAAGTAATCCGGGAATGTGGAACCGGCTGGAATACCGGCCACTCGAAGGATTTGTGTTTGCGCTAACTCCATTTAACTTTACTTCTATTGCCGCAAATCTTTGTGCTGCGCCGGCATTAATGGGAAATACGGTAGTGTGGAAACCTGCAGCATCGCAGATCTATTCGGCTCAGGTGATTGTTGAAGTATTTAAAGCCGCCGGCGTTCCGGATGGCGTTATCAATATGGTAACCGTAAGTGGATCGGTAGCCGGAGAAGTTATTTTCAACCACCGCGACTTTGCCGGATTGCATTTCACCGGATCAACGGGTGTATTCCGCCAGTTGTGGAAGACCATTGGCAACAACATCGAAAAATACCGCAGCTATCCGCGAATTGTGGGAGAAACCGGCGGAAAAGATTTTGTCATTGCACACAAAAGTGCCATCGCTAAAGAAGTGAGTACGGCACTTTCCCGCGGAGCATTCGAATTCCAGGGACAGAAATGTTCTGCCGCATCGCGGGCTTATATTCCAGACAATCTGTGGCCGGAAGTAAAAGAGCAATTGGTGAAAGATGTCAACTCGTTTGAAATGGGAAGCCCGGACAATTTCGGAAACTTCGTCAATGCGGTGATTGACCGAAAATCTTTCGATAAAATAGCCGGATATATTGATTACATCAAAGCGCAACCCGATGCCGAAATCATTGCCGGTGGCGAGTATGACGACAGCGAAGGTTATTTTATTTCTCCGACAGTAGTTGTTACCACCAACGCGAAATTCCGAACGATGTGCGAAGAAATTTTCGGACCGGTACTGACCATTTATGTTTATCCGGCCGAGGAATTCGAATCAACCCTGGAGATGCTGGATCAAACATCGGATTACGCATTGACCGGAGCTGTATTTGCATCCGATCGGTACGCGCTGAACCTGGCCACGAAAAAGCTCGAAAATGCTGCCGGAAACTTCTACATCAACGACAAACCTACGGGTGCCGTGGTAGGACAACAACCATTCGGAGGAGCACGAGGTTCAGGAACCAACGACAAAGCGGGCTCCTATCTCAACCTGATTCGCTGGGTTTCTCCGCGCACTATCAAAGAAACATTTGTACCGGCTACCGATTACCGGTATCCATTTATGGATTAATAAAAAGGCTCCTGTTGAAAGATTCGGCAGGAGCCTTTTTTATTGTTGGTGAATTGCCCTTAACTTTGGTCTATGATGAAGCGCATTCCGCGGCCCCTGAAATCGAAATATGCCATTGCAGCCATGGCAATGCTGTTGTGGATTACTTTCTTTCACAACAACGACCTCATTTCACAAATGTCGTCGCGCATAAAACTGCAGAATCTGAAGCAGGAACAGGAATACTATCGTCAGCAGATTGAAGAAACACGGGCCGCCATCAAAGATCTCACTACCAACATGGAATCTCTCGAAAAATTTGCTCGGGAACACCATCACATGAAAAAACAAGACGAGGATTTATACCTGGTGATTACGGAAGAAAGCGTAGAAAAAAACCAGTAACCGTAATTTTCCTCATCAACAAAAATTATGGACGACATTTTTGAAGCCATTGGTCCCGAAGAATGGAGGCAGCTGATTGAAAAAGAACTAAAATCACTGACTTACGAAGATGTAAAATGGCCCGTTGCTGAAGGAGTTGAAGGCAAACCAGATTATTCTGCCAAAGACGCACCCGAACCTGTTGTTTTCATTCCTGCCGACCGACCGGCAGAAGGCTGGCTGATAAAAGAAAATCTTTCAATTTCTTCTTTTGACGACTCCAACAAGGCCGCGCTCGATCTCTTGATGAAAGGCGTGAATGCCATTGGATTTCGCGGCACCATCAACCGGAGTGAGGATCTTCGCACTTTGTTGCACAACATCGATTTGCCCGCTGTCGGATTGTTTTTCAGCCGACAAAACCAACCGCTGCATTTTCTGCAAAACCTGAGTGATTATGTGCGTTCCAGAAGTTTCCCATCCGAAAAAATTACGGGTGGAATGTCTTTTGACCCGGTGGGAATGCTGGCTACGCGCGGCAACTGGATCAACAACGAAATCCGCGACCGCGAACTCTGCATTCAATTGCTGGAGGTGAATGTAGAAAACAACATGCATCAGTTTCATCCGGTTTTTGTGGATGGCAGCATCTATCACAACAGCGGAGCCGATGTTGTTACCGAACTGGCCTGCACCCTGGCCCACGGAAATGAATATCTACAATGGTTGCACCTGAAAGATCAGGATATCCGCAAAGCCGCCACAGGACTACATTTTAAACTGGCTGCGGGTCGGGCTTATTTTGCTCAAATTGCCAAATTCAGAGCATTTCGGCCGTTGTGGGCCAATGTCTGCGCTGCGTATGATATTGAACCGAAACAATCGTCCAGAACATTTGTAACCGCCGACACGAGTTTGCGGGAACGCAGTCTGCGCGATCCGCACACCAACCTGATTCGCACCACCACCCAGGCCATGACGGCGGTTCTGGGAGGTTGCGATGCCATTCGTGTTGTTCCTTTTGATGACGGTCTGTCTGCAGAAAATTCTGCCGGATCACGCCTGGCCCGAAACATACAACTCATCCTCAATGAAGAAGCCCATTTCGGAATCGTTGCAGACCCATCGGCCGGATCCTATCTACTGGACCGGCTTAGTGCGGAAGTCATGGAAGCCGCCTTGAAATTATTTCAGGAAATTGAAGAACGCGGTGGATTGGTTGAAGGTCTGAAATCAGGATTTATTCAGGAGAAAATAAAATCCCAGGCCGATCGGGCAGACGAAAAAATTGCTTCCGGTGATTCGGTTTATGTGGGATTGAACAAGTATCAAGATGCTGAAGAACCAGTACATATTCCTGACTCAGCCGAAGGTTTTGCGTTGGAGTCAAAACAAATTGAACCGCTTCCGCTGCGGGATGTTTCTTCCGTTGTAGAACACGCCAATCATTCAAATTCATGAGCCGCAAGCCCTTTCACGACCGATCATTAAACAGGCAAATTCTGAAAGCCCAGCCCGAAGAATCTTCACCGAAGATGACGGCCGAAGAAATTGAAATAAAAAACCGCTACAGTTCGGATGACCTGACAGATCTGAAACACCTCTCTTTTCAGGCCGGTTCTCCACCCTATTTGCGCGGCCCCTATGCTTCGATGTACGCGGTTCGTCCATGGACCATCAGACAGTATGCGGGCTTTAGTACTGCCGAAGAATCGAATGCATTTTACCGCCGGAATTTAAAAGGCGGACAAAAAGGACTTTCGGTGGCGTTTGATCTTGCCACCCACCGGGGCTATGATTCCGATCACCCACGTGTTACCGGTGATGTTGGTAAAGCCGGAGTCGCCATCGACAGTGTGGAAGACATGAAGCTGCTTTTTGATCAGATTCCCCTCGATAAAATGTCGGTTTCGATGACCATGAACGGAGCGGTTATTCCGATCATGGCGTTTTACATTGTGGCTGCCGAAGAACAGGGCGTTTCACCCGAACAATTGTCCGGAACCATTCAGAACGACATATTGAAGGAATTCATGGTGCGCAACACGTACATCTATCCTCCGGCGCAATCCATGCGAATTGTCGGCGATATTTTTAAATACACTTCCGAACGCATGCCGCGTTTCAACTCCATCAGCATTTCTGGTTACCATATGCACGAAGCCGGTGCACCGGCCGATCTCGAATTGGCGTATACCCTCGCCGACGGATTGGAATATGTTCGGACCGGGCTTAAAACAGGACTCAAAATAGATGAATTTGCTCCTCGCTTGTCCTTTTTCTGGGCCATCGGCATGAATCAT
>CALDPJ010000381.1 GCA_937911795.1 uncultured Flavobacteriales bacterium
GCTACTACTTCGGATTCTAAATGTCCACTTCGGGTTATAGTAAAAAAGAATAAAAACCCCTAAATCTCAAAACCCAACGCGATCTAGCGACGATGGCGCTGGTTGAGCATAGTCGAAACCTAGCCGGAGAAGCGGGTGCGATAACTAAACCCATCCGGAGAGAACCAAATAAACCTTAATTCCCAAACAATGAATCCACAAACTCGTGCTTATTAAACACCTGCAGATCTTCGATTCCCTCGCCGACCCCGATATACTTCACCGGAATTTTAAACTGGTCGGAAATTCCGATCACCACACCACCTTTGGCGGTACCATCGATCTTTGTCAGTGCCAACGCATTTACTTCGGTAGCTTTTACGAAATGCTTTGCCTGTTCGATCGCGTTCTGACCGGTGGATCCGTCCAGCACGAGCAGAATCTCGTGCGGTGCATCAGGAATTACCTTCTGCATTACATTGCGGATCTTGGTCAGCTCATTCATGAGGTTCACCTTGTTGTGCAACCGGCCCGCTGTATCGATGATGGCTACATCTGCCCCTGTGGCTACCGCACTCTGTAACGTATCATAAGCCACAGATGCAGGATCGGCACCCATGCCCTGCTGAATCAACGGTACGTCCACGCGCTCTGACCAGATGCGCAACTGATCAACCGCCGCAGCCCGGAAAGTATCGGCAGCTCCGAGCACTACTTTAAGATTTTGTTGCTTAAACTGATGGGCCAGTTTTCCTATGGTCGTTGTTTTCCCGACTCCGTTCACTCCGACCACCATGATCACATACGGACCATTCATCGCCGGAATCTGAAAAGCAACCTGATCGGCAGTGTTATTTTCACTAAGCAGTGCTGTAATTTCCTCGCGCAAAATACGATTGAGCTCGTCGGTGCCCATATATTTATCGCGGGCTACACGTTCTTCTATGCGCTCTATGATTTTCAGAGTAGTTTCTACCCCGACATCAGACGTCACCAGCACCTCTTCAAGATTGTCGAGTACCTCATCGTCTACCTGAGATTTTCCGGCAACCGCCCGGGCCATTTTTGAAAAAACACTCTCTTTTGTTTTTTCAAGACCCTTATCCAGCGTTTCCTTCTTCTCGCGGGAAAATATTTTCTTAAAGAATCCCATAGTTTTTAAACTAAAACAGGCCTCCTCCGTGAAATGGAAAAAGCCTGCTCAATAAATTGCGGTAAGACGGGCTTATGATTTGAGCCAGTCGTTTACCTGATCGTTAATAACCATTTCTTCTTTAAATGCATAAGATCCCGTTTTCGGGGACTTTACCATTTTAATTACTTTGGTGTGGTTTTTACCACCACCAGTCTGTAAAGATGCAACCGTTTTCTTTGCCATGATTCAATTATTTTATCTCCTTGTGAACCGTCATTTTCTTGAGAATGGGGTTGAATTTCTTCAACTCCAGACGGTCGGGAGTGTTTTTTCTGCTTTTGGTGGTAATGTATCGTGAAGTTCCGGGCATACCGCTTTCTTTATGCTCGGTACACTCCATTATTACCTGAACTCTGTTTCCTTTTCCTTTCTTGGCCATGGCTCAATTAAATTTTATCGGTAAAATATCCTTTTGCGATGGCTTTCTTCAGCGCTTCCTGGATTCCAATCTTGCTGATGGTTCGAAGACCCGCTGCAGAAATCTGAAGGGTGATCCATCGCTTATCTTCTGGCAGGTAAAAGCGTTTTTTCAGCAGATTAGGCTCAAAAGTTCGTTTGGTTTTGGTATTGGAGTGAGACACCCGATGACCAACCAATCGATGCTTACCTGTTATTTGACATACTCGTGACATGTGTTCCTGGGTTTTTCAAAATGGCGTGCAAACTTCGGGATTTTATTCCAATTGAGCAATTATATCTCCAAATTATTTGTCAATGGAAATCTGCTTCTTTTTCGGCGGTCACAGCGGCCACTACCCGGTTCTGAAATTAATTGTTAAGTAGCTGTCTGCGCAGCAGGTCGAGCGCAAAAAGACTGGCCACTTTAATATTCCGGTCGCGGTTGCGGCCAAGTTTATAAAAATATCCTTTGGTAGCACCGCCGTAGCTTACTCCTATCCACACCGATCCTACCGGTACATCCGGCGTCCCTCCTCCGGGACCAGAAATACCGGAAGTAGACAAGGAAACATCGGCACCTGTACGGGCTCTGATTCCGTCGGCCATTTCGCAAACCACCTGCTCGCTTACAATTCCGTGTTGTTGTATGGTCTGTTGCTGCACATTGAGCAAGGTTGTTTTGTGCGCAATTGAATAGGCTACCACTCCGCCTGCAAAATAATCCGAACACCCCGGAACTGCTGTAATCATATGCGCAATGTAGCCACCGGTACAACTCTCGGCCAGGGCAAGCTTCAGATTTTTTTTACGAAGAAGATCGCCCACTACTTCAGACAGTGTTTTGTCGTCGCGCGCAAAAACGATATCGCCCAATAACTTTACGGCTTCATCGGTCTCCTGTTCGATACGATCCCTCTCGGTTTTCGGACCGCTGATGCGCAAACGCACCACACCCGAAGACGGCAGATATGCGAGCCCAAGTCCTTCGGAACGGATTCGTTTCTCCCAGTCGCGCAGTTCATGAGCAATGAAAGATTCACCTTTTCCGATGGTCTGAATCACGGTGTAGTAAGAGCCGCCATTGGAATAATTCTCATGCAGTCGTGGCAACACTTCTTCGCGCATCATGCCTTCCATTTCGTGCGGAACGCCTGGCATCGAAATTACGACCTTGCCGTTTTTCTCAAACCACATTCCCATAGCGGTGCCGCGCCTGTTTATTAGGATCTCAGCGTCTTCGGGCAATTCTGCCTGCGCTTCATTTTCCGGCAGCATCTTCAGATTCCGCGAAGAAAAATATTCGCGTATTCCGTGCAGCACCTCATCGTTCATCACGAGTTTTGTGTCGAAAAATTCGCAAAGGGTTTCCTTTGTAATATCATCCTGTGTAGGTCCCAGTCCGCCGGTTACAAATACCAGATCAACCCGCATGGTTGATTCGCGGAGTGCATTCAGAATATGTTCCCGGTCATCGGTAATCGTCGTAACCTGATGTACCTCAATACCGGCGGGATACAATTGCTGACCCATCCAGGCAGCGTTGGTATTGATGGTTTGCCCCAGCAGGATCTCGTCACCAATTGAAATTATTTCAGCGCGCATCCAACAAAATTATCCATTAATATCACATCATACCGCCAAAAACGACATCGCATCCATCTTCGGAATATTGCCGTGCAACACCGAACAAAACACGATGCCGGATTCAGGCTGAAATAAGAATAAGATTTTGCTATTTTTTACCTCTGGCGGTAAGAACAGCACCTATTATAAGCACCACACCACTCACGATTACCGGCGTCCAATTCGCATCACTAACACCAATGTCTATTCCGAAAAGACTAAAAGTTTCTGTATTATTTGCGGCTTGTATTCCGAATACCAATACGCCGATAATTCCTAAAACGAGTAAAATAATTCCAATGGTCTTCATTTTCCTTTAATTGTTGATGAGGTTAAAATGTTTAGTTATTTATGAAGTTAGAAAATAATAACGAAACGCAATAAGGATGCGGATCAGACCCGGTAAATTTTATTCAGAAAACCACGGCGCATCGTTCACTCAAAAGTCCTCACTACATTTGGGTCATGAAAGAATCAGCATTACAACAAGCCGAAAACCTGGCTTCTTCAGAATTGGTACTAACAAAAGATGGCGCGGTATATCACCTTAACCTGATGCCGGAGCAAATAGCACCCAACATTATCGTAGTGGGCGATCAGGGTCGGGTAGCCCAGGTTTCAAAGCATTTCGACCGAATCGACCACACCGTACAAAACCGCGAGTTTCTCACCCACACCGGAAGTATCGGCTCTTTTCCGATTAGTGTCATGTCTACCGGAATCGGCACAGACAACATCGACATAGTCATCAACGAACTGGATGCTCTTTTCAATATTGATCTTGAGCAACGAAGCATCCGATCCGAAAAAACCCGGCTGAACATTATCCGCCTTGGAACCTGCGGAGCGCTGCAGGAAGATATTCCCGTGGATGAATTGTTGCTTTCTACGCATGGCATGGGACTCGATACGGTCACCGGATATTATGCCGCTGAATTTGAAGATGAGGAGAAAGAGCTGGCAAAAGCATTTCAAATGCACAGCATCTGGCCGGAACAAATTCCGGCGCCTTATTTTGTGAAGGCCGGAGGCGAACTCATGAACCGCATCAACGGAAAAGACATGTATACCGGCATTACCGCAACCGCAGGAGGATTTTACGGACCGCAGGGAAGAATCCTTCGGTTGCCGTTGCGGATTTCGGATCTGAACGAAAGCCTCAACAGTTTTCGACACGGTGAACACCGCATCACCAATTTCGAAATGGAAACCTCTGCACTGTATGCGCTGTCGGCCATGCTCGGTCACCAGGCCTGCACCGTTTGCGCCGTAATTGCCAATCGTTTCAGCAAATCTTTCAGCCGCGATTATCACCCGACAGTGAACAGAATGATCGCTACCGTGTTAGAAAGATTAACAACCGGTTATTGAAAAGCCGATTCTGAAAGTCTGCCACACGCAGAATTGGAACCTACTTTTGAGACATGAAAGTTCCACCATCTTTCAACGAGAATCAGATCGACGCGTTGATCAGCCTGATCGACGACCCTGACGAACTTGTGTACGATCAGGTAAAGCATCAGATTGTTTCGCTCGGTGAGCCGATCATTCCCAGGCTTGAGGCTTATTGGGAGCAGGATACGTTTGGGAATTTGTTTCAGGTTCGAATCGAAGATATCATTCACGAAATCCAGTTTTCTTCCGTGCGGCTCGCGCTCAAATCATGGCACGACAGCGGCGGCGAAGATTTACTGGAAGGTCTGTTGATTCTAAACCGGTACCAATATCCGGATCTCGAAGAACTCGAAGTCCGCGACCAGATCTCACGTCTGCGGCAGGATATCTGGCTGGAGCTGAACGATCATCTCACGGCTTTTGAGCAGGTAAAAGTGATCAACGAAGTTTTGTTCGGCATGCATGGTTTCCGTGGAAATAAACGCAATTATCACGCTGCCCAGAATTCATTTCTGAGCCAGGTGCTCGAAACCAAAAAAGGAAATCCGCTGTTACTGAGCATGCTTTACCTCATTCTCGCCGACAGTCTTGACATTCCTATTCACGGCATCAACCTGCCACATCATTTCATCCTCGCGTACGAAGATCGTTTCAATATCTTCGGAAATCCGGAATCGGATAAACCGGAGGTATTGTTCTACATCAACCCCTTCAGCAAGGGAGCGCTACTGGATAAAAGCGAAATAAAACGGTTTCTGAAGCACGTAAAACTCGATCCGGAAGATCGTTTTTTTGAACCTTGCAGCAACCGCGTAATGCTGTTGCGCAACATTCACAACCTGATGTTTTCTTACCAGCATTCGGGAGAAACCGACAAGCTGAAAGAGATGAAGGTGCTTGCGGAAATTTTTCAGTAAGAACGATTGCTTTTTTCTTCTGCTTTTCCGGCAAAAAATCCGGCAATTTTTTCGGCTGCATGACCATCGCCGTAAAACGCTTCGTCAAATGTCCGCGATTCTCTCAGCATTTTCTGAACACCGGCGATTAAGCGCTGTGCGTCTGTTCCGACAAGCAAATTATATCCCGCGTCTACCAGTTCGGTCCACTCCGTTTCTTCGCGCAAAGTGACACACAACCGCTGCATGAAATAGGCTTCTTTCTGTAATCCGCCACTGTCAGTAACAACCAGTGCAGATTTGCGCAACAAGGCGAGCATCGTGAGATAACCCTGTGGAGGTATGGTTTCGAAATTGAAATGTAACCCGAATTGTTGCATTTGCTTTTTCGTTCCGGGATGAAGGGGCAATACGATCGGATATTGTTCAGCAATCCGGTTAAGTCCATCGACCACCGCCCGCAATTTTTCCCGATTGCCTGTAGTTTCTTTGCGGTGAAGGGTACACAAAATAAAAGGCTCATCCAGAATCCGGAGATGCTCTGGCAGCGGTTCCAGGTTCGGAGCAAAAATCCGGGCAGCATCTTTCATTACATCACCGGAGAGCATCACTTTTCCTTCCGGGCCGCCCAATCCTTCATCCCACAACTGATCTACGGCACGCTGTGTGGGAGCAAACAAAGCAGATGACAGCCGATCGGCCACGATGCGATTAAGTTCTTCGGGCATTTCGGGGTTGAAACTTCGCAATCCGGCCTCTACGTGTGCCAATGCAACCGAACAACGATGTGCTGCCTGGGCTGCCGCGCGGGTTGTATAGGTGTCTCCGTACACCAGCACCCAGTCTGGTTTTTCCGAGCGAATCAGATCCACCATTTTCGACTCCATTTCCCCAACCACCGCTTCACTTCCCGTACCTGCAACTCCGAGGTTAAAATCCGGAGCGGGAATACCGAGCTCGTCAAAAAACACCTGCGACATCGCCACGTCTGAATGCTGACCGGAATGTATGATCACCTCGTGAATTGGCTCGTGCTGTCGCCAGGCTCTGCTCACCACAGCCCCTTTAACAAACTGTGGACGGGCACCCACCACGTTGAATATTTTCAGGGAAGACATGTTGCGACAAATGAATAAAATTTAATTGCATTTCGGGTAAACGAAGGCGTTTTATGTGCGTGCCTCGTTCTGGAAATGCTCCCAATACCAGCGAATGGCTTCTTCGAGTCCGGAAGCAAGATCATACTTCGGTTGGTAATTCAGCAACTGCTTTGCCTTTGAAATATCCGCAAGCGAGTGGCGCACATCTCCAACCCGATCCGGACCATGTTCAATTTTTACGTTCGCGATCTCTTCGTCGAACTGCGAGAGTAGATCTCTCAGCACAGACACCAGCGTCAGAAGATCGGTACTCGCGCCATATGCTACGTTGTACACGTTGTTCAGCGCCGCTTCACTTTCAACCGTGGCGGCTCGTAAATTGGCCTGGATCACGTTGTCGATGTAGGTAAAATCGCGCGTTTGTTGACCATCTCCGTGAATCACCGGTGACTCGTGCCGGATCAATGCCCGGATGAATCGCGGAATGGCTGCAGCGTACATTCCGTCGGGATCCTGCCTGCGACCGAATACGTTGAAATAGCGCAAACCAATGACCTCCACACCGTGCAGATCGGCAAAAACTCCGGCATACAATTCATTTACATACTTGCTGACTGCGTAGGGCGAAAGCGGCTTTCCAATCCGGTCTTCCACCTTTGGCAAGCCCGGATGATCTCCGTACGTAGAGGAGCTCGCAGCGTACACAAATCGCTTTACATTATTCCGATGGCTGGCCTGAATCATATTCAGAAAACCGGAAACGTTGATCTGGTTGGTAGTTACCGGATCTTCAATCGAACGGGGCACAGAACCCAGCGCTGCCTGATGAAGAACGATATCGACACCTTTAGTAGCGTCTTCGCACGCCGCATAATCGCGGATATCGGCTTCAATTAACGTAAAACGCGGGTGTTGCAGAAACGATTCAATATTCCTTCGGTGGCCGGTGAGGAAGTTATCGAGGCAAACAACATCACAATCCATCGTAAGCAGCGCCTCGCACAAATTGGAACCAATAAAACCGGCTCCGCCTGTGACAAGAATACGCTTATCCGATAGTTGCTCCATCGACGCTATTTCGCATAGTTTACCGAACGCATTTCACGAATCACCGTCACCCGGATCTGACCGGGATAAGTCATTTCATTTTGAATGCGCTGTGAGATATCAAACGACAAAGCTTCGGCCTGTTGATCGGAAACTTTTTCTGATTCTACCATCACCCGCAATTCGCGGCCGGCTTGAATCGCAAAAGATTTCAGAACACCCGGATAACTGAGCGCCAATTCCTCGAGGTTTTTCAGTCGCTGGATGTAGGATTCCACCACCTCACGGCGGGCACCTGGTCGGGCTCCGGAAATCGCATCGCAAACCTGCACAATCGGTGAAATGAGACTGGTCATTTCGATTTCATCGTGGTGGGCACCGATCGCATTGCAGACGTCAGGTTTTTCGCCAAACTTTTCGGCGAGTTTCATACCGAGGATTGCGTGTGGCAATTCAGGCTCATCTTCGGGAACTTTTCCGATATCGTGCAGCAAACCGGCTCGCTTGGCCACTTTCGGATTGAGACCTAGCTCGGAAGCCATGGTGGCACAAAGATTCGCGACTTCGCGGCTGTGTTGCAACAAGTTTTGTCCGTACGACGAGCGGTATTTCATCCGTCCTACGATGCGCACCAATTCTGCGTGCAGCCCGTGGATACCCAGGTCGATGCAGGTGCGTTTTCCGGTTTCTACAATTTCGTCTTCGATTTGTTTGGTGACTTTTTTCACCACTTCTTCGATGCGTGCGGGATGAATCCTGCCATCGGTAACGAGCTGGTGCATTGAAAGTCGGGCAATCTCCCTGCGCACCGGATCAAAACACGATAGAATAATGGCTTCGGGTGTATCATCAACAATTACCTCAACCCCTGTGGCTGCTTCTATCGCACGGATATTCCGCCCTTCGCGGCCAATGATCCGTCCTTTGATTTCATCGCTTTCAAGATTGAATACGGTGATGGAATTCTCAATCGCCTGCTCGGCGGCAGTACGTTGTATGGACTGGATTATTATTTTCCGGGCTTCTTTATTAGCCTTTTGTTTAACATCATCAATAATCTCCTGCTGAATACCGATAGCCTGGGTATGTGCTTCCTGTTTCAGGCTTTCAATAAGCTGGTTTTTAGCTTCTTCAGCAGTTAAGCCGGCAATTTTTTCCAGCCTGCGAATATGTTCTTCCTGGTGTTTTTCC
>CALDPJ010000382.1 GCA_937911795.1 uncultured Flavobacteriales bacterium
TTGATTACTGATATTTTAGGAAGCAAGCAAACCGGTTTTTACAATCTCGGAAGCCAGTTTGCGATGATTGTTTTTTTCATCGGGAATGGATTTACTATGGCATTGACCCCGGTGATCTACGAAAAGCTGGCCAACATTAATCCTTCTGAGAATCTTAAACTAGTCCGGATCAATTATGCTTTCTTCGGCGGATTGATATTGCTTGCATTGGCTGTGAGCGCTGTGGCACCTTTTGCCATCGAAACATTTTTCGATGAACGCTATCATCCATCCATCCCATTCATTCCGTGGCTGAGTTTTGCTTTTGCGTTTTTCTCCATGTATTTTGCAGTAGTCACATACTTATTTCACTACAAAAAAACAGTCATGCTTTCGGTAATTTCTACTTTGAGCGGTTTGTTGAACTTTGGAATTTGCTATTGGTTGGTGACGACGGTCGGAGCAATTGGAGCAGCACAGGCCTCTTTTATTTCATTTTTGTTTATGTTTCTTGTGGTACTGATATATGCCAACAAATTGCATCCTTTGCCATGGTTTAATCTTAAAGCAATTTTGAATCACCGGAATTAATGACGAAACCATTTATGTCTGATCAATCCAAACCGGAAACCGGAGTAAGTATAATTATATTTACCTACAACAGCAGCAGGCTTATCGACAGAACTATAGAGGCGGTTCTGAAAATGCCGGAATCAGTATACCCGTCTGAGATTATTGTGGTAGACAACAATTCGACCGATGATACCAGGGCAATTGCAGAAAATAAATTACGGTCATCAGGCAGAGCATTTAATATTGTTCCCCAGCCAATTCCGGGTTTATTTCATTCGCGAGTTGCTGGAATAGGAGTAGCCCGTTATAGTTATTTCATTTTTGTGGATGATGACAATTTTCTGCAAGGCGATTGGGTATCGGCTGTATGTGGTTTGTTTGAAGAGCGCCCGGGAATCGGTTTAATGGGCGGAGTGAACAAAGCAATTCTGGAAGGAGAAGCACCGGAGTGGTGGGATTCACAGAAACATGCTTATGCGGTGGGTCGGGCTACGAAAGAAACCGGAGTGGTCAATGACGCATTTGCCATCGTGTGGGGAGCTGGAATGTGCGGAAGAACAGCATTGATAAGAAAGTTATATAGTGAAGCTAAATTTTGGTTGGTCGGACGCAAAGAAAATCAACTGCTGGCCGGTGAAGATTCAGAATTATCATATTGGGTGCGGATGCTCGGTTACCAGACCTACCAGTCAGAACTGGAATTGTTTCATGCAATCTCCGCTAAAAAACTTAACGATGTTTATCTGCTGAGGCTGCATAAAGGATTCAGGCTTTCCGATCAATACCTCCAACAATACCGTGTGGCCTGTACCGGTGCTGCCTGGTTTACGAATTTTATACAGTACGGGGTCTGGCTGAAGATGAAATGGCTGCTTTTCCCACTTCGCAATATAACGGCTAAATCTGCGGAAGACAAAATGGATTTACGGACCAAACGCCCTGATTTTTCAGAAATTATGCATTACTGGACGAATTTCAGACGTTGGAAAAAAATGCACCGAACCATTCGAAGCATAAAGAAAAATTTAAAAAGCTCTGTTACCACACGATGATTACACCGGTTACGATATCGGTGGTAACTATTGTTTATAATGGGGCTCCGTATATTGAGCGTGCAGTAAATTCTGTGCTGTCACAAGATTATGCCGACATCGAATACATCGTTGTCGATGGCGGATCAACCGATGGTACGTTGGATATTCTTCAAAAATATAAAGACCGGATCCAGGAAATCATTAGCGAACCGGATGAAGGAATTAGCGATGCCTTTAACAAAGGAATTTCACAATGTTCAGGTGACGTGGTGGGGCTGTTGAATGCCGATGATCAATATGCCCCGGATGCACTGAAAATGGTTGCAGCAAATTACAGGGGTGATGGAATTTATTATGGTAATATGCAGATGCTTGAGGATGGAGCTCCATCGGGGATTTATTTTCCGGATCATCAGTTTCTTGAAAAAGATATGACTTTGTGCCATCCTGCAACTTTCATTTCTAGGAATTTATACCAGAAGTGGGGTGTGTATCGAAAGGATTTCCGTTACGCGATGGATTATGAACTTTTGCTGCGCATGAAGAGTTCTGGTGTGGAATTCATAAAAATAAATGATCTTCTCGCCATAATGGCAACCGGTGGTGTCTCGGATATACGCTGGCTGGATGCCTTTAATGAAGTTCAACGAGCAAGAAAGATGCACCTGAAACCGGGGCTTCTGGATGAAATTCAGGTTTCTGCAGTACGCTGGAGAAAACGTGCAGGTCATATCCTTAAAAACACTCCGCTTTCACCATTGGTAGCGGCCTATCACCGATGGTTTTCATTGGTCCGAAAAAGATGAAGCGGCAGGATTCAAATAGCATCCATGATATTACGGGCAAGGAGTATGCCGACGTGTCGATGATTGTGCCGAATTATAACAACGGAAAGTATCTGGTCTCATTTATTGAGAGTGTACTTCGGTCTACCTTGCTGCCCAAAGAATTAATCCTGGTTGACGATGGATCTAAAGACGATTCCAGGCGAATTTTATCTGGTTACAATCATCTCTCATTTCTAAAGCCGATTTATTTTGAGGCAAATAAAGGTTTAACGGCTGCTTTAAATGCAGCGCTTGATGCATCTACCTGCCAATACATTATGCGCGCTGATCCGGATGATGTATTATTGCCCGAACGAATTGAAATGCAGATGAAATTTCTGCAATCGAATCCAAAGGTAGACGTGGTGGGAACAAATGTGATGTATTTCAGTGATAGAGATGGATCAGTGGTCAATACTTCCAATTTTCCGCTCACACATGAAGACATTACAGCCAGATTCAGAAGCGGTGAGCACGGCCTGCAACATCCAACGGTTTGCGCAAAGGCCGAAGTTTACCAGAGCTACCGCTATCAAAAGATTTTTCCTGCTGAAGATTATGAGATTTTCTCCAGGATGGTAAAAGATGGAAAGATTTTTTCCAACCTTCCGGACAAATTGTACAAAATGCGCGTGCATACGGGTAGCTCTACGAGCAATATCAAATTCAAAGATATTCAGCAGACATTCTGTTTCCGCGATCAGATTTTTGGCACCCAGACCAGCGAACGATATATTAAAAGATATTACAATTTTATCCGATACTACCGGAAATTTCAGCTTGCAGGCAATGGTCCGAAAGGTTTATGGTATCTGGTTTTGGCGTCGTTCTATCATCCGAAGAAACTACTGAGAAGAATTTTTAAATGAAAATAGGCATTCTCGGCACAAGGGGTATTCCCAATCACTACGGCGGCTTCGAGCAGTTTGCCGAATATCTGTCTG
>CALDPJ010000383.1 GCA_937911795.1 uncultured Flavobacteriales bacterium
GTAAATAATAATATGGGTACCGGGCCTTGAACCTGACAAAGTAGGATTAATCGTTAATCGTTAATCGTGATTCCCCCCACTTTTCGAAGAAAAGCACCTTTGCGCCCTCTCATGCCACCAAGGCCAAGTCCCTGCACCACTGCATCAAATACTGCACTCTCAAAGCGAGACATTGCGACCTTAGCGTAAAACTCCGCGTACTCCGCGTGAAACAACGCCCACGTAAATAGAACACCAAACTTAAATCCCCAGCAAGAACCCCTTAGCGCCTCTGCGGCTTTGCGAGAAACATACTTTTGAATAAACGACCACAAATGGACATTCAAACTTCGAAATTAGAACTGGTAAAGTTGATCGTCAACATTGATAACCAAAAGATTATCGACAAGATATTAAAGGTTCTAAAGTCAGAGCAAGAAGACTTTTGGCTTGAACTTACTCCTCAAGAGAAGGAGGAAATAAGAATCGGGATAGAACAACTGGACGCCGGACACAGAACATCTCTGGTTGAGTTCCTACTTCACTGCGTTCAGAGTGATCTCCAATCCCGGAATAATAATTGCTCTCAGCCACCGCCAATGAAATAATCGTGAAATTTGCCGTTGTTAACCAAAGCTGAAAGAATAACTATGAAATACTTTTTTGGTCTGTTGTTTTCTTTTTCTGTACTGGCTGTTCCGGCCCAAATTGAACCGGGTTACCGCCCAGCCGAAGCCGTCGATATGATCGCACTGTCGAACAGCTTTACATTCTTAAAGGAAATTGGCAGCGACAAGGAAATCATCCCAAAGGATTACAAAAAAGTTTACGATTCAGAAACCATCGGTCTCGACAACCGGTTTCAGGTGTACCGCAACGGAAATACCGGTATAGTGGTTTTTCGCGGATCAACGGCCAACCCCATCAGCTGGATGTCCAACATCTACTCTTCAATGATCCCTGCTGAATCGACCGTCAAAATCAACGGGAAAGAAATTCCGTACCGCTTCGCCGAAAGTTCCGCCGCCACGGTGCACAGCGGATATACGCTCGCGGTGGTGTTGATGGCCGACGAAGTGGTTCGACAGATCAATGACCTCAATAAACAAGGAGTGCACGATATCATCATCACCGGACATAGCCTGGGCGGTGCGTTGGCCACGATGTTTCGCGCTTACCTCGAAAATTTACCGGCCGGTACCTTCAGCGGGCAAACCCAATTCAAGACCTACGCCTTTGCGGCTCCGATGGTCGGAAACGAAGCTTTTGCCGCAGAATACAACCGCCGGTTCAGCGACAAGCAAACGGCTTTCAGCATTGTCAATCCGCAGGATATGATTCCTTCTATGCCTACCGGAACCGGGCAAAACGGAAGCGCAGGTTTGGCGGAAATGCTTCCAAAAAGTTCAGGCGGTGATTTCAGATCTGCTTTGCTGGCAGCACTTTTCATGCAATTTAATGACAGCATTGCGCAGTTTGCCAATAAAATGGGCGTGTCTCTTTTACAACAGATCAGCGGAAGTGTTGGTGAAGTGGTCATGCCGGAACCAACCGCCCAATACAATTACAAACCTACCGGGCAACTCGTGAGCATCGATCCGGTTCCGTACGAAGCTACCACCACTGTGGACGGCGAACCCGTTCCGGAGCCGCGGATGTATCAGCACAAGCCGTACATCTATTATCGCTCGATGCTGAAAATGTACGATCCTGAGCGGCATGACAAACTGAAGCGTTTGCTTCCGCCGGGAATGTAAACCAGCTACTGCCGCACTACGCGCGTGGTGTAAACCGCTTTGTCCGAAGAAAGGCGAATCAGGTAAATTCCTTTCTGGTCGGGCACCACAAATTTGAAGTTGCGGTTGACGATCATCTCTTCGTCGAACAGTACTTTTCCAGACACATCGAACATCGTAACGCGCATTTTGTCGCTTTCGGGAACTTCAATGGTGATGTATCCATCTGTGGTTGGAGAAGGATAAGCCAGCAACTGTTTTT
>CALDPJ010000384.1 GCA_937911795.1 uncultured Flavobacteriales bacterium
ATACTCGTAATGGCGGTCGAGTGCCCAGCGAAAACCGGTGATGTAGGCGGTTCCGAGACCTTGTTTGCCGGTTCTTTCGAGCAAAAAAAGCCGGTCGGGAAAGGAGCTTTGCAGGTCTTTAACAATGGCTCCGGTTCCATCGGGTGATCCGTCATCTACCACCAGAACGTGAAAAGGCTGGTCAAGCGAAAAAACCTTGCGCAACATGCGCTCTACGTTTTCTTTTTCGTTGTAGGTGGGTATGATAACAAGGCAATCGGACACATGAATCGGGTTGATGGCATGGCGAAGATAGACGATTTGCGTTGAGAATGGAAAAATTGACACTTTTTAGCAGAACAAAAAAGTTTAATAATTCGGATATTATCGCCTCAAAATGACATCCACATGAAACAATATTTAATCATCGCTTTTTGTGTAGTCGCAGCTTCGGCTATGGCTCAGGATTCAGAAAACGTGATACTGCTGGACAACTGGCACGACGAAAGTATCGAAATGATTTACGAAGGTATCCGGTACAACGAAGTCTGGGGTTTTGTTCAGGGCGGTGAGGAATACGCTGTAATTGGTTCAAAGATCGGAACGCATATTTTTCGAATTACCGACGATGATCAACTGGATTCTGTGGCTTTTGTGCCCGGCGCTTTTCAGGAATTTGTTGTGCATCGCGATTATCACGAGTACAACGGATATTTATACACCGTTTGCGACCAGGGCACCAGCACGCTGCAGATTATAGATTTAAGCGGTCTGCCTGAATCGGTGGAGCTGGTTTATAATTCAAATGAATTTGTAACCACGGCGCACAATGTGTTTATTGATGAAGCTACGGCAAAACTTTATCTCGCCGGAGCAGCCGGTTCCGCGCTTCGTGTTTTATCGATTGAGAATCCAACGCACCCCACCTATTTGACCGACTTTCTACAGGTAAATTATGTGCACGATTTATTCGTCCGCAACGATACCGCATACCTCAACTGCGCAGGTCAGGGATTAGTGGTTGTTTATTTTTCAGACGAAACAGGACCCCAGGGTTTGGGTTCACTCACCACCTATCCAGATCAGGGATACAACCACAGCGGCTGGTTATCGGAAGACGGAAACAAATATGTATTTGCAGACGAAACCGATGGTATGCGTATGAAGGTGTGCGATGTATCGGATTTGAGCGATATTCAGGTACAGGGTTTATTTGGATCCGAGGAATCAGAGAACAGCGTTGCGCATAACCTGCAGATGATCAACGATACCGTGTATGTTTCTCACTACAACGACGGGCTTCAGGTGTTTGATGTTTCTAATCCCGAAGAGCCGGTAAGAATTGCATATTACGACACCTTCGCCGGTGATGAGTCATACTCGTTTAATGGTGCCTGGGGTGTGTATGCTTTCCTGCCTTCGGGGAGGATTCTGATTTCAGATCGCACATCGGGGCTGTATTTATTCCAGATGGATTATTCAACGGGAATGGATGAACAAGGCAAAACCGAAGTTCTCAATGTGTTTCCGAATCCTTCTTCTGGAAAGGTCAACATTGAAACCAGTATCGAACGACCCGAAGTGGTGGTGCTGTATAACTTTTCAGGACAGGAAGTTATACGACAGAATTTGGGTCAATGGTATGCAGGTGAAGCGCTTTCTTTTGACTGGACGGATCTTTCAAAAGGAATGTACGTAATCGAAGTCAGCGGGAAAGAAAGTGTGGTGAGGAGTAACTGGATTAAATTTTAGTTTGGATTTTTTTACCGCAAGGCCTGCGGCCCGGGATAGAGGCGCAAAGAGCGCTATGATATTCGTCTAATCGGAATCTCCCAAACGTTCATTTCGACATTGTTTCACGCAGGGCCTTCGGCCCGCAAAGTGCGCAAAGGTCATAGCATAAAA
>CALDPJ010000385.1 GCA_937911795.1 uncultured Flavobacteriales bacterium
CACCACCGCCCAGAATCCGTATTCATCCACGTAGTGCACCACCTTCTCTTCGGACTTCTTTCCGATCATTTTCACCACCACATTTTCCCCGAGCAGCCGACCGATCAGATAACCGGTACTCGAAGCGATGAGCACCGCCGCCAGCGCAATCACACTGCCAATAAACGGTCCGTAAGCCAGAATCGCCACCACCATCAGCGCAATCGACGGAATGACGATCAGAAACATTTGCAACACCATGGCCAGCACAATCACCACCGGCCCGAACCACCCGAATTGCTGCACCCAGTCCTTGATGCGTCGCTCGTCGTCGCTCGTCAGCACATCCCACGCTTCTTTAAAAAATTCCTCTACCGACGGAAAGAGGAAATACGACAGCACCACCCCCATAATGAGGAACAGAAATAAATACTTCGGCAGATTGCTTTTTTTGGGATTATTCTCCTTTTGCGTCATGTTTTTCCGTAGATCATAGCCTATCTAAGATCGGAAAAACATACGGAAGAAATAAGATCTAAAGCATCAGAATGTTTTTGTGTTGCAGGATCATTCAATCTCCGACACCCGCACCTTCTTTTTCTTGAGTTTGGTATTGGTTACCAGTGGCAATAACTTTTCAATGTTTTCTGTGCGCACCGCTACAAAAGCACAATCCTGTTTAATTTCAATCAAACCCAACTCATTGGATTTCAGATTGCCCTGCTTCATAAACAAACCCGCGATGTCTCCCTTCGAAATTTTATCGCGGCGGCCACCGGAAACGTACAGCGTTGTCCAGCCCGATTGTTTGGCAGGTTTGGCTTGTTGCAGCTCTTTCGGGTGAAGAACCGGCGGTTTCAGTTTTTTAATAAAATGGGGCAGATCCTGTTGATTCCACTTCAGCACATAGGCCGTTCCTTCGGCGTTCATCCTGGCAGTTCGGCCATTGCGATGGGTAAATTCATCGGGACGTGGCGGGAGTTCAAAGTGAATGATAAACTGAATTTCCGGTACGTCAATTCCCCGCGCCGCGAGATCGGTAGCCAGCAGAATGTTGTGCGTCCCGTTCCGGAATCGGATCAGAGCACGTTCACGGTCGCGTTGTTCCATCCCGCCGTAAAAACAATCGTGTTCCAGGCCATTTTCGGTAAGGAATTCGCTCACGCGTTCAATGCTGTCACGGAAATTACAGAAAACAATTCCCGGCTGATTGCCGAGGTGCTTCAATAAGAGCAACAATGTTGGCAGTTTATCCAGATCGGGAGATACTACGGTTGTGATTTGCAGGCGCTCCACACCTTCGTCGAGGTAATCAATCGTTGTTGGACTCCGCAATGCTACAAATTCGGGAATCTGAACCTTCTGCGTGGCCGAAGTCAGAATCTTTTTCCTCAGTGAAGGCAGAGCCAACAAGATTTCGCTCATTTCACCTTCAAAACCGATCTCCAGTGATTTGTCAAATTCATCCAGAACGAGCGTGTGGATGCCATCAAGAGAGAAACTTTCTCTGCGGAAATGATCTGCCACCCGACCCGGTGTTCCAACCAATACCGTTGGCGGGTGCTGCAGATCGAGTTTGTCCTGTGAGGTTGCACGGCCGCCGTATACAGCGTTCACTTTAAAACCGGTTCCCATGTCACGCAGTACCTGTTCAATTTGCGTGGCCAGTTCGCGGGAAGGCGCTAAAATCAACGCCTGAACACCAACCATATCACGCTTCAATTCTGCAATAACCGGGAGCAGAAAAGCAACGGTTTTTCCGGTGCCGGTAGGAGATAGCAGTATCACCTCATCTTCGGAAGCCAATACCGACAGGGCCTCCTGCTGCATCGGGTTCAGTTCTTCAATGCCCAGTTTTTCGAGAACCTGCTGTGTGTTTTTGACTTCTTTCATCTCCTTTGTTTGTGGGACAAAGGTAAGTGCAATTTGGAGGGAGAGGAAAAGGTATTCAATCTCAAATGGAAAAGCTCATCTTACAAAATCAGCGGGAGTGTTGAAATACTGAGTTGTTAGTTAGAGCTGTATTTTAAAAAATGAGATTCCGGATTTTTAAGACAGCTAAGATTGAAACATAAAGAAAAAGTAATAGTCCGGCAGCAGTGATTGGAAAGGCGATGGAAGAAACAAATGCGCCTTTTAAATAATTGGTTTTAAAATATTGAAATCTGTTGAGGAGTGTGAATGTGATTATCATGGAGACAAAAAATAAGGATGTCCCAACATGTCGTCCGGTGTCGGTAACGAAATTGTCTTTGAAAGCATCAGTTGCTAAGTAAGTCCAAAATGTAGAATAATTAGCCGAATTACCTTCATCAATATATCCCAGGAAACAAGAAAAACTAAGACTTACAAGGATAAAAATCAGTACGCTCAGAATGATTTTCATTTTGATATTTTAGTCCGAACGATTCTTTTGGACGCTTAGTATTAAATCCCCCAATTTCTGGTTGGTTTAGCCATGCTTTTAATCATCCGCCAGCTCATTCTCTGAACCAGTTGTTTGCAGCAAATCCTCACGATATAGTTCTGCGACTATGGTTCGCGATAAATCGGTTATCACACCCTGCAGAGATCCGGGGTCATAACTGCGGGTCTGGACTGAAAATACGAGATCTTCAGTTTCGGCATCATACAAATTGGCTTCCATATAATAATACTGATCCACGGTATAATACCCCGGCTCATATATAACCCTGTAATTGTGGTGGTAATAACCCCAGTAATTCTGATAATAGGGGAATCGGGTTACGGGAGCATAAACGGTATTACCGGGTACATAAGTGGTTTCTGTTTCCTTATCAAGTAAGGTAACGGCGAGATAAGCATCGAAACCTCTTCGGTCCACTGCCATTACCACGCTGTCTTTCACCACCTGGCTGGACAGATCCATGTTCTCGGAAATAATATCCAAACTGTGCGAAGCCTCTACATTTTTTCTGCGCAATGCATTTACCAATTGGGTTTCTACGACTTCGCGCGGTAAAATATTTCTGGTGAGGCCGGTAACCATAATATTATCGTATGATTTTCTGGTTTCTTCAGGCACCACGTAGCTGCCTACCACGGCTGTATTTGTGCTGCAACCGGAGAGGAAAATAGCGATCGCCAAAAATACTATGTTCTTGAATTTCATGATGAATGCATTTTACAGGTTGGAGATTTTTTGGCCAATAATTGTTCCATGGAGAACGCCTTCTTTCGAGTTCAGAACGGACGCGGGATGCAGTTCTTTTTGATTTGAAGGAGCAAAAAGAGAACTGTGGAAATTTATGCTCGCTCTGTTGAAATGCAAGCAGAATCAGCGGTAATCATTTCTTCATTTCTCGCTCAGCGATATTTCTCACCGCGCTGCTGTATGCCGCCCGCGAAAGATTAAATATTACCAGAACCCAGAAAATGCCGAGTATATCCACTCCTTCGGTGATGAAAAAATAGGCTGTAAATAAAGATGCCGCAATACTCATGGTAAGGAGACCGCCGCGTTTTCTATTGGTTCCTTCCCGCACCACCACGTCGAAGCGTTTCCACCATTCCCCTCGCGGTAATCGCATTCCTTTGCGCGTAAACAAGCTGTAGTAAATGATGGCTTCCTCGTAACGCTGTTCCTGCTCTGCCTTGGTTGGGGGCGGATTGGTGAAGCGGTGCCGGGTGCCGTATTTGCGGTCGTCGCCATTGGGTGGCGTAGAACGTGGAGATGTTGTTCCCGGACGCGAGCGGGGAACGCGCACACCATCCAGCATCAAATCATAATTTCTACGGCGGGTCGGATTGCCCAACACCTCATAAGCGCGTTGAATCTCTGCAAATCGCCTGGCTGCATCTGGATGCGGGTGATGGTCGGGATGGCTGGCCCGGGCGCGCGCACGAAAAGCTCTTTTGATATCTGCCTGAGGAGCATTTCGCGATACACCGAGTGTCTGGTAGTGGTTGGCCATGAGTTTAGGCTAAAATAACTTAAAAATGAAATATAGAACGTAAGTAGTGAGACGGATTCGCCCCCTTTGATTGTCAGAATTAGCCTCTCGTATTTATCATTCAAAGGGAATTTGCCGGGGAGGCGAAGCCTCAGGAACCCCGCACATCGAATGGTTCAAAGATCCGGCAGGCAACGTCTTATCGGTTCTGGGATAAAAATCAGAAGCTAAATCTTCTTTATATCGACGCAAATGATGATCTTTATTTGCTGATCTGTCCGACAAATCAAAGTAGACGGGAATGTGTCGGATACTAAAATAAAGCGGTATGAAAACAATGAAATTATCTCACGAAGTACAAGGAAAAGAGTTGATTCTCAGACGGGAATTTGATGCGCCGCGCGAAAAGGTTTTTGAAGCTTTTTCTGAATGCGAGTACCTGCAACAATGGTGGGGTCCCCGCTCCTGGCCGGTTCGCTATTGTACCATCGAGTTTCACCAGGGTGGCGTTTGGCATTACTGCCTTCAGGGTCCGGAGCACGAAGATGAATCGTGGGGCAAAGCTGTTTTTAAGGAAATCCGTAAACCGGAATACATTGCCTTTGATGATCACTTCTCGGACGCGGAGGGGAACATCAACCACGCCATGCCCACCTCTTTTAACGAGTACAGATTTGCTGAAGAGAACGGTAAAACCATTCTTGACTGCCGGTCCACCTATTCCAGTGAAGAAGATGTCCAAAAGGTGATGGATCTTGGAGCCGTAGATGGCATCGCCGAGACTTTCGACCGGCTGGACGAACTGCTCGAGAAAATTTCTAAATAGTGGCCACGCCAAAAAGTATCGACGAATATATCGGGCGATTTCCTGTTGAGGTTCAACATCTGCTTCAGCAGATACGCGAGACAATTGCCGAAATGGTGCCGGAAGCCGAAGAAGCCATCAGCTACGGCATACCGGCATTCCGACTCAATAAACGTGTTCTGATTTATTTTGCAGGGTATAAGCATCATCTCAGCATTTATCCCGCACCGGTAGGAAATGCTGAATTTGAAGAAGACTTTGCGCCGTATAATACCAGCAAAGGGACCGTTCAGTTTCCATTGTCTGAACCCATTCCGTTAGATTTGGTGAAGAAAATTGTACGGTTCAGAGAGGCGGAAAACGCAAAGGGAAAATGAAAACTTTAAAAACCTGCCCCAAAGGACATCGCTTTTATAAAAGCAGCGATTGCCCTACCTGCCCGGTTTGTGAGTCGGAGCGCAAACCAACCAATGGGTTTTTATCGTTACTCAGTGCTCCGGCACGACGTGCCCTTGAACACGAAGGGATTACTACACTCCAGTCACTGGCAAAATATCGCGAGAAAGAAATTCTAGCCCTCCACGGAATGGGCCCGTCTTCGATGCCCAAATTACGGGAAGCTCTGGAAACAGAAGGTTTAGCATTTAGGAAGTAAACTTTGCGCCCGCACTGCTTGTTAGATGAAAAATCTCGCGCCGTGGACAACGATCTGGATCAACTTTCCAAAGAAGAACTCATAGCAGAAGTCAAAAAACTGCGCGCGGGCATTCGCGCGCATCGCGATAGCACCAAACACGCCTTGTGCTGGCATCACCCGCAATTGTGGAATTTGCTGCCCGAAAAAACCGATCCTGAAATTGCGGTACCCGAGTGGCCACAATTTTTGCGTGGCTGTCTGCACTACCGCGAGTCTCTCGATCAACAACGGCCCGACGCACCCCGGGTGCGGGAGGAGTTCAAGTAACAGGCTAATCTATGGCGTCTTAACCAGTTGTGCAATATTTTTAATCAAAAATAGCTCGATACCACTTTCGCGGTATTTTGAGCTTTAAATGCATTTCGGGTAAACATATCTAATCTGCAGCCATTAATTTCGCGGCTCTATTTAAAACCATTCTAAATAAATCCGAAATGTTACAAAAATATTTGTTATTGATACTGCTCCAGCTCGTTACCATCGGTTTTGTCCACGCACAAACTCAAAATGGTGTAATTTCCGGGGTAATTTCAGGTAACGAAGGCCCCTTGCCTGCGGCCAATATTCAGATTGCAGAAACCGATCAGGTGTTTTCTGCCGATGAATCCGGAGCTTTCCGGATTGAAATAGCGCCGGGCGTTTATACGCTGAAAGTATCCTACGTAGGATATGAAATCCGGTCACAGGAAGTAAAGGTGAAGTCCAATGACGAGCGGACGCTTAAATTCGAACTGGAGCCAACAGAGGTGAGTCTGAAAGGAGTAGAAGTGTTCGGAGAACGATCGCGTCAGCCCGAAAAACTTGCCACGCTTACGCGATTGCCGCTTCGTCCGGTAGATCAGATTCAAAGTATTTCAGTCATCTCCGATAAACTTATTACGCTGCAGGGTGGCCTGACCATCTCCGAAACCGCCCGAAATGTCCCCGGTGTTTACACCTTTGCCACCTACGGAAACCAACGGGAAAGCATGTCGGCGCGGGGTTATCGGGGTATTCCGATTCTTAAAAACGGCGTGCGCATTAACTCCGATTTTCGCGGAGTGGGAATCCTCACCGATATGCAGGGAGTAGAAAGTTTGCAGGTGCTGAAAGGATCCGCAGCCGTCACACAGGGTGTCGCTACCGATTTGGGAAGTCCCGGTGGTGTGATCAACATCGTTACCAAAACGCCGCAGTTCATCAACCGCACCGGAGCCTCGCTGCGGGTGGGATCTTTCGGTCAGTTCAGGCCTGCTTTTGATGTGCAGGGTGTACTCGACAAAAATGAAACGATTGCCGTTCGCGTAAACGGAGCTTACGAACGCAAAGACGGTTATCGTCCGGGAATGTCGGGAGAGAAAATCTATGTTAACCCATCACTTTCGTGGCGGCCGGACGCTCGTACTACCATCACGGTAGAAATGGATTACCTGGATGACAACCGTACGCCCGATCCCGGAACGGTTAATCTTGCCAGCAACGATACCAATAAGATTTATGATCTTCCTTACGACCGTTTTCTTGGTTTTGAAACCAACAATTCTCAAAACGTAAACACTTCGTACGCGGCTCGATTGATTCGTGAGCTGAATTCAAACCTGTCTTTCCGGTTGGCATTTATCAAGTCGAACCTGAGCGTAGATGCAGTGACTACTTCTGTTTCCAGCGCAATTGGCGGAGTGGCCCTCGAAAATTACAACGAACGCTACCGAACCATTGGCGGATCTTCCAGAATCGACAACAACTCGGTGCTTCAGCTCGACCTGATCGGCCAGAATGTTCAAACCGGCTTCATGAAACACACGTTTCAGGTGGGGGTAGATTACCGCACCAATTATCTGGAAACCACATCGCGGAATATGGCCCATGGAGACTATATCGACGTCATTGATGTTTTTCAGCCCATCAGCAACAAACTACCTTCGGTGGCCACTTTTGTTGATAATCCCGACAGTACTGCGACCCTCTCTTTGGTTGACGGAACCCCGAACAGTAGCACCAGCCAGTCGTTTGGTGTAATGGCCCAGGACGTCATCACGTTCAACAGATATATGAAAGCATTCATTGGGCTTCGCTTCAGCTCCATGCAAAGTACGAGTTCGGTGAGTGATGTCGGCATTACACGCGGCGAAGCGCTCAACCCGATTGCCGGTTTGATGCTTTCTCCGATGAAAGGTCTGAACCTGTTTGGTTCGTACACCAGCAGTACCAGTCTTCGCGGAGCCACGAACGTAGACATCAACGGAAACGAACTTGGCGACCAACGAATCGATCAGATAGAAGCCGGATTGAAGTCAGAGTGGTTCAACAAAAAGCTGCGGTTCAATCTTACGCTCTATAAAATCAACAACAAAAACATGAGTCTGGCAGTGTATGATTCCAACGGAAACCCGACCGGATATTACGAAAAAGGTGGAAACGATGAGCGCATTGGACTCGAAGCCGAATTGATTGGCCGCTTGTTCAACGATCTTGAAATTGTGGCTGGTTATGCCTACATCGACGCGCAGTACAAAGAGCACAATGCCTTTTACGAAGGATCTGCTCCGCTAAATACTCCGAAACATACGGCCAACGCCTGGCTCAATTACACCTTCAATACCGAAAGCGTTTTGCACGGACTTAACCTCGGAGCCGGTTTCTATTACATCGGCGAGCGTCCGGTAAACGACTGGTCGGCAGAGGTGACCCACGAAGGAATCGTACCGCACCAGAAACCGTTCGATATTGAAGCGTATTCCTCAGTGAACGCATACGTAGGATACCGCTATAAAAACTACGGCGTTCGGGTATTGGTGAACAATATATTCAACGAGATCGGATACAATGCCTACCGGACAAGATTCATCAATCAGACCGATCCGCGCAACTTTGCTGTGGTGTTGAGTGCTCAATTCTAAGCGGGTTAGTTACCATGTCGGCACCATCGTTTTCGATCCGTAAACTGATTAATGACCTTCATCTGTGGCTGGGGATCGCCAGTGGATTGATATTGTTTGTGGTGTGCCTGAGCGGAACGATCTACGTTTTTAGGGCAGAAATTGAGCGGGCCATCGAGCCGGGAAAATATACCGTTGCGTTTCCGGATGAACAAACTCCAATGGCTCCGGAGCGACTTATTGAAGCGGTCATTGAAACCACCGGAGGAACGGCTTCGTCCATCACCGTTGATTCTGCACCCGACGCTCCGTGGGTCGTCAATGTGAAGAAGAATGCCGACGATCGTCGCGGAAGCAATTACCTCGTCAACCCTTATACGGCCGAAGTACTCGGCAATACCAAAGGTCCGGCTACGGGTTTTTTCATGGTGATGTTCAAACTGCATCGCTGGTTGTTGTTGCCAACGGCAATCGGCCGGCCGGTTGTGGGTGTGGCCACGATTATATTTGTGATTCTTTGCATCACCGGACTGGTATTGTGGTGGCCGAAGAGATTCCGGCAGATGAAGCAGGGCCTTCGGGTGAAACTTTCTTCAAACTGGAAAAGGATCAATTACGACCTGCACAATGTACTCGGGTTTTATTCGCTGTTGCTTTTGGTGGTGATGGGGTTGTCGGGCTTGTGCTGGTCTTTTGAGTGGTATCGCGACGGGCTCGGAAATTTACTCGGCGCGAAAGTGTTTGACCGCAGTCGCCCGGAACAACCGGTTTTGGAAAATGTCCCTTCGGAATCGGGTTCGATTGCTGATTTTGCTGCCGTGGCCAATTCGCTTTTCCCATACGCAGGTCAAATGCGTATTGCTGTCCCTGCAAAGGATCAAACGCTGGTATCGGTCGGAAAACAAAAATCCGGGTTTTTTGCCTTGCACGCACACGATGTGGTGGTAATCAATAAATTCACCTTAGAGCCTGTTGAGGTTTCCCGTTTTTCAGAAAAACCATTGGGAGCTCAGATTGCAGGATCGATTCACGCCATTCATCTCGGCGATATTTATGGCACGTTTTCGAAGATATTGTATTTCATTTCATGCCTGATTGCCACCAGTCTTCCGATCACCGGAACCATCATCTGGATCAACAAATTGAAGAAAAAGCGCAAACGTCGCTGCTGATCATCCTTAGAATCTGTTCAGAATTTTTCTGTTAACTTTAGTAAAGGCTGCTTTTGAACTGGAGCCTAATAGTATAAAGTTCTGATTGGATGGCAGAGGTTATTGACTTTTTTGTTGAAATTTTCGGAATCGGTGCCGATGAACTTCATTTTCTGCAGGTGCTGTCCCGCGCGGTGCTGGTGTTTTGTGTGGGAATCCTTTTAATGCGGATTGGCAAGAAGCGCTTTCTCGGGAAAATGTCCGCTTTTGATATCATTATTGCCGTAATTCTCGGTTCGCTACTGAGCCGTGCGATTACCCGCAACGATCTTTTTTTAGAAATGTTGGCTGCGGCTTTGTTGCTCGTTTTGCTTCACCGTACTTTTTCCTTCGCGGCGGGTAGATGGCACAGCCTCGGTCCGTTGATCAAAGGGCGCGATCGGGTGGTGATAAAAGATGGGGAAATCATCTGGAAAGCCCTTCACGCCAGCAGTCTCACTAAAAATGACCTGATGCAGACGATGCGACTCAATGCCAAAACCGAAGATATCAGCAGAATAAAAATTGCCCGTCTTGAACGAAATGGTGATGTGAGTTTTCTGTTGAGGGATGCTGAGGAGGAAAATTCTGATTAAATCACGTAATTGCGAAATATAAAATATTAACCCTCAGTTCTCAATGACCACCGAACGAAAAATCGCCCGAATCTTTAACCTCACTGATGAAAACTGGATGAAACACGCCAATCCCTGGAGTGTGTGGACGCGCTATTCTGTACTTCCTGTAATAGTTATTGCTTTCTGGAGCAGGCTCTGGATCGGATGGTGGTGTCTTATTCCCGGGGTGTTGTCGCTTCTATGGATGTTTTTCAATCCGGTATTCTTTCCACCACCCAAATCCACCCGTAACTGGGCGTCGAAATCTGTTTTGGGCGAAAGGGTTTATCTCAATCGCGACCGGGTTCCGATTCCCGGGCATCATCGCATACCAATCCACAAGATTCTGAATACCATTTCTTCTGTTGGTATGCTGTTGGCCATCTGGGCAATTGTTTACTATTCAATTTGGGCAGCAGTTTTAGGCGTTGCCCTCGCGTATCTCGGCAAAAGTTGGTTTCTGGACAGGATGGTCTGGCTTTATGAAGATATGAAGCACCACGAGGCGTATAATAAGTGGGATTTTTAAATTAAAATTTTCATGAGGGACTAAAACGAACGGATTACCGGCTTAAGTCCTAAATCATACGATTATCAGGTTTTCTATAGCGTTTTGCTCTTATAGTTCTTCCCCAATATACTCCGTTTGGAATACTTTGGAGTACCGGCTTTGGCGGATTGCGCAGAGACTCAGCTCCGATCAAGAGTGCTCAAAACAGTGGCCTAGCGAAACTGGAAAGCGACCTTGGGAGCTCGTCCAGCTGAGCTTGGTCACTGTGCAGAGCAAACGCCGTGAGGAGGTGCGTCTTGACTTTTTGCAACACTTTTTTGTCAAGAAAAAAGTGTGAAATAACATGATTTAAGGTATTTAGCAGCTTTGCGATTATGTATGGGAACTAGTCCGGTAATCTGTTAAAACGATTCAAACTCAAAGGTGGAAATCCGTTAACAAACTGGTTATGTGTCATCCATATGTAAAGGATGTAAGTTATCTCAAAAATTCTGTAAGTGATTAGGATATTTTGTTGGCCAAATTTGTGAGACGCTCAGCACCGGAAATTACCCATCAGCGGAAGTTTTTGTGAAACAGAAGGAGCTTCAAACGAATTACTAACTTTTTAAAAAATCACCACAATGAAAGATAACAATAGTGCATCGAAAGACGGAGCAATGAAAGCTAAAAAAGGTGCCGCCAAAGGATTGCGGGATCTTTTTGAAGACGAACTGAAAGATATTTACTGGGCAGAAAAGGCCCTGGTAAAAGCAATGCCCAAGATGGCAAAGAATGCTTCCAGCAAAGAATTGGTTTCTGCGCTGGAACATCACCTGAAAGAAACCGAGAAGCAGGTAGAAAGACTGGAGAAAGTTTTCGAGTCGATGGATAAAAAAGCATCCGGAAAAAAATGTGATGCGATGGAAGGATTGATTGAGGAAGCAGAAGATCTCATGAAATCTACCGAAGTGGGTGTAGTTCGCGACGCTGCAATCATTTCAGCCGCGCAGAAGGTAGAGCATTATGAAATTGCCAGCTACGGAACACTATGTTCAATGGCCAAAACATTGGGCGAAGACAAAGCTGCCAAATTGCTTTACGAAACACTCGAAGAAGAAAAGTCGACCGATGAAAAACTGACCAAAGTTTCTGAATTCATCAATGAAGAAGCACTGGCCGAAAGTGAATAACATCTCGCTACCCGTTGAATTTTTGGGGTATGTTTATAATCGGGAAAAGCAGCTAATTATAGTTGCTTTTCTTTTTTCAAAAATATCCCGTTTTCTCTGCTACAAATACTAACTTAACAACTATGAATAATTTCTTCAAAGCCATTATTGCCGGATACGGAGCCAAAAAGCTCGGTGGCGGATGTTTGGGTACCATTGTAGTTTTTATCATTATCTGGATGATTCTGGGTCAATGCAGTTGACGGTTCCTACAGATCTTTCAATACATGCGGCCTGGATCCTTCTTGCTGCATTTGTGATATCTGTTTTGTATGAAATCTATAGAGCTACGATTAAAAAGAATATTTCGAAATACGATAACTGGAACAATTTTCTGAAGCAAAATGTGCTGCTTTATGTCGCGGCGGCAATAGTAATTTCGCTATTGTTTCTCAGGATTTCATGGGCCCCCGTTGTTGCACTTGTTTTTTGTATCGTACTCATCGGCATCGGAATATTTTATTACAGCCCCCGCATTTTGATGGCCCGGCAACCTGTATGGATCGATTGGCTGGAGAATACCTTGTACTTAGGATTGGTTTTTTCTGCAGCCACTGTGTTGGTCTACGCGCTCGTAATATGAGTTTTCGCGTCAGGCGTTTTCACCTTTCGGGTTTCTCCTTTTTCGGCAAATAATCAGTATATTCAATATCACGAGCAGCAAAAACCCGATACATGAATCCATCCCCAAAAGCTGAATCATCCGGAAGAAGAGCCCTGATTACAACTGTTGTTCTGATTGTCGGGATATTTTTCTTCATCGAGGGATTGATTGCAGCGTCTGGCTTTCTGGGTCCGCTAACACTCGCTGTGCTGTTGGCCATGGTGCTGATTCCTTTCGCACAGAAACTGGAATCGTGGGGAATGTCGCGGCCGTTGTCAACGCTGACATCGGTGTTGCTGACTTTTTTATCGGTAGCGGTGGTAATCGGATTGTTGATAATGCAGATCAACAACATCGCAAAAGACTGGCACGAAGTCAAAGAAAATGTCCGCCCTGGAATAGAACAGTTGCAGCAAAAAATTGAACAGGCCACCGGGGCCACTCCAGAACAGCAAACCCGGTTTCTTGAAAACAATATTCCTGTTCTGAGTGGTGCTAAGAGAAAACCTCAAAAGGAAATCAGTGATAATGATGCAGAAGCTCAGGAGGAACAAACCCAAACCGGAGCAAACAATAACGAGGAGAGTCAAGGTGGAGGTCAGATGGATAAAGTGACCGGAGCGCTGATGGCTTTTGTTACAGGTTTTGGCAACTTCCTGCTCGTATTTGTGTATGTGTTTTTCTTGCTGTTATATCGCAGAAAGCTCAAACTTTCGTTTCTGAAATTCTTCAAAAACGAAAGGCGCGATGAGGCACAAACCGTTTTGCTCGAAGCCATTCAAGTAGCGGAACAATACCTGGTGGGAAGGCTTTTGCTCATTCTTTTTCTCGCCATTTTCTATGGGGTGGGCTTCGCAATTCTGGGACTGAAGAGCGCCATTTTTATTGCTGTGTTTGCAGCTTTGCTGAGCTTGATTCCGTACATCGGAAACATTATCGCATTTTTTCTCGCATTGGCAATGGCGGCCTTCTCAGGTGGCGACCTTACGATGTTTATCGGTATAGTAATCATATATTCAGTTGCCCAGTTTATTGAAAGCTATATCCTGGAGCCCTACCTGGTTGGTGATAAGGTAGACCTGAATCCCTTGCTGACGATTCTCGTGGTGGTAATTGGCGGTGCCGTGTGGGGAGCCATGGGGATGATCATCAGCATACCGGTTTTTGGTATCATCAAAATTATCTCAGATCACATCCCTGATTTACATCCGATTGGCTATACGCTCGGGGTAGAGGATACCGGTGAGGGCGGAGATAACGCTTTCACCAAGATGATAAAAAAGTTAAAAGACCAAATGAGAAGCAAAAGAAAGGACTTGTAATCCACTAAGTCCTTATAAATTCGCACATAAAACACCCGACGATGCTGCTCCTGATTATTTATCTTTTACTGGCACTGGTTGTTTCATTCCTGTGTTCGGTAATGGAATCTGCGCTGCTGTCTACACCCAATACGTTCCTGCTCGCGCGGCAGGACGAAGATGCCGGGTGGATAAAGGTGTTTATAGCGCACAAAACAGACATCGACCGGCCGCTGTCGGCAATTTTGTCGCTTAACACGGTGGCGCATACCATTGGTGCCGCCGGAGTAGGAGCACAGGCTACCCTGGTATTTGGTGAAGCATACTTCGGGGTCATTTCTGTAGTGCTCACGTTGTTGATTCTGATTGTAAGCGAAATCATTCCAAAAACCATCGGCGCCCGGTATTGGCGCACTTTGGCGCGAACCACAGCCTACACCATTCAGGGAATGATCTGGATTACGTACCCATTGGTGTGGGTGTCGGGCCTGATAACAAAAGCCTTTTCTGACCAGGGAACAGAAGCCACAACGAGCCGCGAAGAAATTGCTGCACTCACCAAAATCGGAGCAGCCGAAGGAGTATTCAATAAAAACGAAAACCTGATCATCCAGAATGTGCTCATGCTCCGAAACGTTAAAGTGAGTGAAGTAATGACCCCTCGTATTGTAGTCGCTCTCGCCGATGAAACCATGAACGTGCGGACTTTTCTCGCCGATAAGCGATTCCTGAATTTTTCACGTATTCCGCTTTATTCGAATCACATGGAGAATATTTCCGGTTATGTGCTTCGGCAGGATGCGTTTGAGGGGCTGGCCAATGAGGACGGAGAGGATCTTATTCTAAGCGACCTGAAGCGCGAGATTGTTGTCGTTCCGGATATTAAACCGCTATTCAGTGTTTGGCAGCAATTGCTGGAACGCAAAGAACACATCGCTTCCATTGTAGACGAATACGGCGGGTTTTCGGGAATTGTAACGATGGAGGACATCATCGAAACCATCCTCGGACTGGAGATCATCGACGAAAAAGATTCCGAAGCCGATATGCAGGAATATGCTCGCAAACGCTGGAAAATGAAACAAACCAAGTACAGCATTTACAACAAGTATCAGTCGGAGAATGAATAGTGAAGTCGGAGGTTTGTTCAGTGATTGTTAATTTCACTGCACCAACTTCAGGAAATGATCAGGTTCTTACTCATTTTCTTAACGATGTTTACGCTTCCGGTCCGGGCTCAGGATGAAATTTCCGGCACCGGCACCTTGTCTTTTCAGGTGATTACGGCTGAGGATACGATTGATTATTTGAAAGTCGGCACCGATACCACCACTGCAAAACCAACCATTCTGTTCCTGCAGGGATCACTACCCATTCCGTTGATTATAGATTTCGGGAATTTTAAACACGTGGGAGTTCCGTTTAACCGGGATATGGTGACCGATACTTTTAACCTCGTCATCATTTCGATGCCCGAAACACCTCTAACGGCTCCGGTTGATCAGCTGAATGATCAGTATTCCTACGTTACCGATACCAGTGATGCACATTCATTCCGGGAAGAATACCTGCGGGCCAATTATCTGGAGAATTATGTGAGACGAACAAAAGCGGTTCTGGATGACCTCCGGTCAAAGAGCTGGGTGAAGGAAGATGAAATCCACTTGGTTGGACATTCACAGGGAGCAAAAATCGCGGCAGTCACCGCGGCTCAATTCGGTGATGTCGCTTCTGTAGTGTTGCTTGCATTCAATGCCTACGGTCGCTATGACGAATTGATCCGGCGGGATAGAGCAGCGGTGAAAACGGGAAGGATAACAGCAGAAGAATATCAGCAACGGCTGGACGATCACTACCGAGGTTGGAAAGAAATTGTGCAAGATCCTGACAACGCACTGAACGGAAACAAATCGTGGCGCTCTTTCTCAATCAGCTACCTTCCTTACCTTCAGAAAATTGAGGCGTCTGTTTTCATCGGCTACGGTACCGAAGACATCAGCTCCGAAAATTGCGATTTACTGCCTCTGTTTTTCATTGAGCAC
>CALDPJ010000386.1 GCA_937911795.1 uncultured Flavobacteriales bacterium
AGGGAGAAAGAAACGGACGGGCTTTGGTGTATCATCAGAACGGAGCAATCAGTGAAGAAACCACCTACAAGGATGGCGAGCGTCATGGTGAATGGAAACAGTTTTATCCGGACGGAACACTTATGACCAGCGGAACCTATGAGAACAACGAATTGGCCGGAGAATATCTGAAGAATTATCCCAATGGCAACATGTGGGTAAAAGGAAAATATATCGATGGTTATAAAGAAAGCACCTGGCTGTATGGCAACGAAAACGGCTCGCTGGGGCAGATGGTGGTGTACAGAAAAGGAAAAGAAGAAAAACAGGTGAAGCAGAACGGTACATTCACGGAGTTTTACGAACAAGAGCGACCCAAATTGGTGGAGAATTATAAAGATGGTAAATTACACGGAGAATATATTGAGTACCACGACAATGGAAAGTTTGTAGAAAAACAGGTAGATAAAAGACACAAAGGCGGTGAAATCGAAATGTATCAGGTCCTCGAAGGTCAAACGATCGCGAAAAAGGCTCACTATAAAAATGGATTACTCCACGGTAAGTATATTGAGTACAATGAAAAAGGAAAGATCATCCGCGAAGAAGAATATGTGAATGGCGAATTGAAATAATGAAGAATTTAATCGGTATCGGAGTTTTGAGTGTGGCTTTATTTTTTGGCTGCAAAACAGACAATGCTGAGATTGACATGGGTTATGACTTTTACCCCGCCGCAATAGGATCATGGATTTCTTATGAAGTAGATTCCATTCGACATTCTACCGGCGCCTCTACCGACACATTCCGGTATCAGATAAAGGAACTTGTAGAATCAGCTTTTATCGATGAAGCCGGCCGTCAGACCCGTCGTTTGGAACGCTATTACAGAGACAGCACCGGCCAGAACTGGAATATCAAAGACATCTGGATGGTGGCCATAACCAGCAGGAAGGTTGAAAAGACTGAAGAAAATGTGCGATTTGTTCGGCTGAATTTCCCGGTGAAAGCAGGGCAGTACTGGGACGGAAATTCACTGAACGAAATGGATCCATGGGACTACAGTTACGAACAGATGGGGCAATCGGCTCAATCAGGGGATGCTTTTTTTGACAACACCGCCATTGTGGTACAGGAAGGAGCTGTGAATCTGATCGAGCAGGAGAGAGGAAAGGAGATTTACGCCCGGCACATCGGATTGGTGTACAAAGAACTGGTTGAAATCAAAACAGATATAAACTATATGGCCAATCCTGTGGCTGAAAACATTCAAAGCGGATATGAGTTATACTACCGATACCTGGACCATGGCCAAAATTAGTTGCACGGCGCTTTTTCTCATCTTCTCATCGCTCGTTTCAGCACAACTGGCACCGGGCAAATACTGGATTTCATTTACCGATAAGGAAAATAGTCCCTATAGCCTGGATGCTCCCGAAGAATACCTCAGCAGCCGGGCCATCGAGCGGCGTGCAAATCAGGACATTGAAATTCAGATTACCGATCTTCCCGTAAATCCCGATTACATCAATCAGGTGTTGGCGCTTGGAGAAATGCAGTTGTTATTTTCTTCAAAATGGTTCAATTCGATAGCCGTTGCCCCGGAGGATAGTACCGTTTTGGAACAGGTAGCGCAATTGCCTTTTGTCAGCGATATCCGCTCGGTACAATCGCTCGGACACGAGGAAGTTCCTCAACGAACGGAAGCATCCATCCATCACCGGGATTTTGAAGAATACGGCATTTCATTGCACCAGATATCAATGCTCAACGGACATTTATTGCACGATGCCGGATTCACAGGAGCCGGATTGCGCATCGGTTTAATGGACGGCGGTTTTGCAGGAGCCAATGAAATGGAGGCTTTTCAACCGCTGATCGCAGACGGTAGATTAATCGGAACGTGGGATTTTGTAGATCAACAGGAAGATGTTTTTCACAGCAGCACGCACGGCACGTTGGTGTGGTCGGCCATGGCCTCGATGTGGCCCGATAGCATCATCGGTTCGGCACCGGAAGCGGAATACATGCTCTTCCGGACCGAAAATGTTGCCTCGGAATACCAACTCGAGGAGGTGAACTGGATTGCGGCAGCCGAAATGGCCGATTCGTCGGGAGTGGATGTATTAAACACCTCTCTCGGGTATACCACATTCGATGATTCGTTGCAGAGTTACACCTACGAAGATATGGACGGCCAGACCACATGGATCAGTCGCGCGGGGAATATTGCTGCCCGCAAAGGAATGCTGGTCGTAAACAGCGCGGGCAATTCCGGAGCTGCTCCATGGCATTATATCGGAGCACCGGCAGATGCCGATTCGGTGTTGGCCATAGGAGCCGTAGCAGCCGACAGTGCGGTGGTTGCTTTCAGCTCCCGGGGACCTTCTTTTGATGGACGCGTGAAACCGAATGTGTGTGCGCAGGGTTCGCAAACGGTGATGGCCAATGCCAACAATACGGTGATAAAAGGAAACGGAACTTCGTTTTCATCACCCGTTCTGGCAGGACTTGCAGCTTGTTTGTGGCAGACAAATCCATCCGCGGGAAATATGCAGGTTTTTGCAGCGATTGAGCAAAGCGCTCATTTATACGATAATCCCAACGATTCGCTGGGCTACGGATTGCCCAATTTCTTCCTGGCTCAGAGTATTCTTGACGATATGGTCACTGGTACAACCAATATAGAGCAATCCGGACTTCAGGTTAAAGCCTTTCCCAATCCGTTCAACAAGCAGTTGAGGTTGTTGATTAAAGATACGGAAGGAGGAACCATCACCTGTGAAGTGTATGATGTCAGAGGCCGTATGGTGGGAGCTGAACAATACAATATTGCTCCGGGCCAATCCTGGATAGATATGAGCGGGACTTTTGCCGGATTAAAAAACGGAATTTACCTGATCCGCATTCATCTCAACGGAAAATCTGAATCGATAAAAGTTCAGAAGGCGGATTGATTACTGAGCAGAGGCGGTTGGCGATGGAAAACCCGCTTCGTCCATTTTCAGAAAAGTGAATTTTTCGTGACCATTGATGGATTCATCGCTGAACCCGGCCATCACCAGATCTCCGTCTTCGCTGATAAAAGCTTTGTTGAATCCGAAATTCGGTGTTGATTCTTTTCGAAGCATTTTTCCTTCCTCGTCAATCAGGAAATAACCCGCAGCGGTAAAAACCAATGCACTTTCGGCATTTTTAACCGAAATGCTGTGCGCACTTCCCAAACGGCCTTCTTCGTACATTCCTTCCCAGATGGCTTTTCCGTTGGAACCGATTTTCAGAACAATCGGCACGGCATAACTTGCGTTTCCGGCTACCCAGATATTTCCGTCATCGTCGGTGTCAATGGCGTTGATAATTCCTGCGCCGTAGGTTTCGGCCCAAATAGCTTTTCCTTCGGAATCTGTTTTCACAAGAATGGTGATGGCCTTTCCTTCGTCGCGGGCTGTGAAAAATCCGCCGATCAATAAATCACCATTGGGTAATTCTTTAATGGCGCGGTAAGCAGAAACGTGCTCGGTGGGTTTGTTTCTCGTCCAGAGTTCACGTCCTTCAGCATCGATTTTTGTTACCACCATGCCATCTCCAACGGCAATGAATCCTCCGTCTTTGGTTGCGGTCAATGCTGTAAATGCACTGGCACCGGTATCTCCCAGTGGAGTATTCCAGACGTCGTTACCGGTTGCATCCACCTTCCACAGAATTCTTTGGTTCTCTGAATTTCCACAGAAAATATAGCCACCATCATCGGTAGGTACAATGTCCAGTGCTACATCCAGCGATTGTCCTTCGCCCGAAAATTGTTTGGCCCATTCGGCGCCTCCGGTATCATTGGTTTTGATCATAAAAATATCCGGATTCAGCTCGTTGTTGGTGCTTCCAATGCTGATGAAGCCTCCATCGTTGGTCGGTTTCACAGAGTAGGCAATGGACGTGTTGTCGGTGAGTTGGTCGTAGGTTCGTACAAACTCAGATTGCGCTTGGGATATGAATGGAAGAAGCAGGAAGTACAAGATCGAAGTAGTAGAGATTTTCATGACGGGTTGTTTATAGGTTCGTCTTACGAAAATATCCGGTGAGGGTTACAAGGCTGTAATTCAATTAAAAATTATCTCTGGAGCGGCCGCAATCATGCGCGGGTCATTATTAAAATTTCTCTTCCTGAGCGAGATCCTTATTTTCAAAGAATCCTGGGTTCGCTTATCTTTGTTTAAATATGAGTTTGCCTAACAACTAAAAACTATGAAGAAACTGATCTTAAACATCGAAGAAAGCAAATTCAAGGCGTTTCTCTCTTTTATAAAGACGTTGGATTATGTTTCTGTTTCCAAAGAGGAAGCCATTCCCGAGCGGCAGAAGGAAGAAGTAGAACAACGAATGGAACTTATTGAAAAAGGGAAAATGAAAGTTCGTAGTTGGGACGAGGCTAAAAAAGATGTTTTTAAAAAGTAATGGTGTACTCGCTTAGTATTGCTGAAGCTGCTGAGGACGATATCCGCGAAGCTTATCTGTGGTACGAGGAACAACAATCAGATGTAGGCAACTCTTTCGAAAAGGAGATTTCCAATGCAGTAGACAGTATTAAGGAAAACCCGCTAAAAAGTCAGATACAATACGGCGATGTGCGTGTGTTCTTTCTGAAAAAGTTTCCTTATGGTGTTCATTTTATGGTATCCGGAAATAACATCCTGATTGTTGCCGTTTTTCACACCTCACGAGCCCCGAAGAATTGGGAGAAAAGAAAGTAGTCATTCAGGGGATCTATCCCAACCTTTGAGCGTTAGAGTCTTTGCGGCAAAGTAAATAAATCACTAAGACGCATCGTGTTTTTGTGTGAATTGTCTTTGATATTAGAATCTTCGGATTATAGTGTATAAGAAAAATGCCACGAAGGTACCAAGACGCGAAGCATTTGATTGTAAGCGGTCCCAATCTTTGAGCCTTCGGGCCTTGGTGGCAAAATATGTCAGCCACGAAGGCCCCAAGACGCAAAGAATTTATTTGTAATCTATTCTAATCTTTAAGCCTTCGGGTCTTGGTGGCAAAACTATCCGACCCCGCAAAAAAAAAACCGCCTCCAAATGGAAGCGGTTTCTAATAACTAAAATTTTAATCCGGATCTAATTCGCAAAGGCAGCGGGAATATTTGATTTTTCGCTTTCCTTTTTGCTGTAGCCGAATAATTCTTCAAGGGTTAATTCGCGGTATTCGCCCAGTTCCTTCAGAACTTTGTGATCCACTAAATTCCGGTTTCCGATCACGCAGTAGGTATAGGTGTTGCCTTTGATGTTTTCGTCAAAGAAAGTTTGCAGCTTGTCAAAATCCATGGTTTGCAGCGTTTCGTAAATCGGTTTGTTCCGGTCGTAATCCAATCCGAGTTTACGTGCACTTTCATAACTCCAGAAAATGCTTTCGCGGGTAGTGCGGTTCGTTTCAATTTGTTTCATCGCAGCGTCTCTGGCCGATTCAAACTGAATGTCGGCCTTCGGCAATTCGTTCATCAAATCGAGCATCGCCTCACTGGCATCCGGAAGTTTATCGACCTGAGCTCCGATATACGCTCTTACATAATGCGATTCATCCGCACGGGTTGGAGTGGTAAAGAAACTATATGCAGAATAGGCGAGTGCCTTTGATTCCCGGATTTCCTGGAAGACAATGGAAGACAATCCGCTTCCAAAGTACTGATTGAACATACTGGCCGCCGGCATCAATGTAACATCAAACTGAGGTCCTTTGGCAAGCATCATCATTTCGCTTTGTACCATATCATAATCTACAAAGAGCACCTGGTTGTTTTCGAGCGGTAGCTCATCATACTTTTTCGGCTCGGGATAAGCAATAAATTCCTGAGGAATTTCATGGTGTTCATCCAGCACATCCATTACGTCTTCACTGTCCTGTGGTCCGTAGTAGAAAATCCGGTGGTTGTACGAAGTCAGGTTCTGAATTTTTTCGGTCAATGCTTCAGGTTTCAACGCTCTGAGCTCTTCTTCCGATAACTGATTGCGGAAAGGTGAATCCGGTCCGTACTGAGCGTAATTGGCCATAGCGGTAAAGAGAATTTTGCCTTTACTACGGAGATCATCCTGACGCTTTTTCAGAATTCCATCCACGAGGTTTTTCAACGCTTCTTCATCCGGTTGAACATCGGCCAGAATATTTTCGAACAACATAACTCCTTGTTCCAGTGATTCATTCAAGCCGCGGAGGGTAACATAAATCTGATCGCGACTGGAGAAAACATCAAAGCTGACACCGAGTTTGAAGAGCTCTTTCTGAAGTTCTTCAGGCGTGTAGGTTGATGTTCCGAGATAGGGAAGATATTCAATGGCCAGTGCCATTTCTTTATCGTGATCAGAACCCATGTCGAGAATGTAGTAGAGACTGAAAAGTTCGTTGTTTTTGTTTTTGATGCTGCTGAATTCCAGCCCGTTTTTCATTTCAGAAATTTCAATCTCTTTTTTGTAATCCACAAAAATAGGCTGCACGCGGTCGGACTCAATAGAATCCCACTCCAGGTAAAAAGCAGATTTGCTCTCCCGATCAATTTCCACCGGAGTAATGACCGGTTTATCTACTTTCACCGCGAGGTTTTCACCATAGCGTTTGTTGACCTGTACGTAATTATCGTTCAGCCATTCGTTCGCGAACTCAACAATATCGGCTTTGGTAAGACTGTCCATTTTATCGAATTCGTTCACCACGTCGTTCCATTCCTGGTGATATACAAAACTGTCGGTCATTTTTCCGGCCCGTGCCCAGTTTGATTCGCTGCGGCGGAGTTCTGTTAGTTTCATGTCTTTGATCACCGCTTCTACCATCCAGTCATCAAATTCACCTTCTTTGATCAGCTCTAGTTGTTCGAGCAACAATGCTGCAACTTCATTCAGATCCTGATTTTCGCGAGGAGTTCCGTTTAATGTAAAAACAGAATAATCGGTAAAAACAGAAGGGGAAGAGTAGGCACTGATCACTTTTTGTTTTTGTACCAGGTTCAGGTCAATCAAACCGGCTTTTCCGTTGGAAAGAATTCCATCCATCACCTGAAGTTTTAAAGCTTCATCGGTTCCGGCTCCGGGCAACCGGAAGCCGACCATTACAAATTCTGGTTGAACACCGGTCACTTCCTGAACTACAGGCTCTGTAATCGGAGCTTCCTGCGCAACTTCAAATGGAGCAATTTCACCGGGCTTATAATCACCGAAATATTTTTCAATTATTTCAATCGTTTTATCAGGATCGATGTCGCCACTCAAAATAATGGCCATGTTATTCGGTACATAACGGCTGCTGAAATACGCGTGGATTTTCTCCATCGACGGATTTTTGAGGTGATCGCTGGTACCGATGGTGGTTTGAGTTCCGTATTGATGGGTCGGGAAAAGACTTTCCATCATCGTGTAGTACGCTTTGCGGCTGTCGCTGTCCTGCGTGCGGTTGAATTCTTCGTACACCGCTTCAAGCTCCGTATGGAACAATCGCAACACCAATTCACTGAATCTTTCTGATTCAATTTTCGCCCATTTCTCGAGTTCGTTACTCGGAATGTCGTTGATGTACACCGTTTGCTCGTACCAGGTGTAGGCATTGGTTCCCTGCGCACCCAGCGATCCGATCATTTTGTCGTATTCGTTGGCTACCGCAAACTGAGCCGCAACGGCAGAAAGACTATCGATCTGGCCGTAAATTGTTTTGCGCTCATCGGCATCGGTGGTCATCCGGTGCTGCTCATACAAATCAGAAATCTGGT
>CALDPJ010000387.1 GCA_937911795.1 uncultured Flavobacteriales bacterium
AAAGAATATCAACAGCTGCGAAAGCCCGACGGCGATGCAATTGCAGATCTGGCGGTAACCAATTATTACGAAATGCGCGATCACGTGGCGGATGATGACTTTTTGCTTCGGAAAAAGATTGAAAAAAAGATTTACGAAAAACATCCTCAGAAGTGGATGCCACTGTATTCGCAGGTTACATTCAGCCACATCAGATATTCTGAAGCATTGAAAACCGGACAGCAACAAGATGCCATCATGAATCGTATCATGCAGAAGGAAAATATTCATCAAATCTGGGACAGCGAGGAAATAGAAAAGGAAATTCTGAGTTTATTGTAGGTATTGTCCCGTCATCTTCACCACATGAATGATAGCTGCATAAAAAAATTTGTGATCGCCTTTTTTCTCGTTGTAATGGGTTTTCAGCTATGCGCTCAGGTGGGTGGATACGTTCCCAAACGACCGGATGTATTTCCACGCAGCAGTCAATATGCTACGAGTGGCTGGTATATTACCCCCGGAATAACGCACACTTTCGGCTTCGCGAATTCAGAGCGAATGAATTTGGGTGGAGATACCATTCGCGTTCAACACGAAAAACCACTCGGGCATACCGGAGCCTTTGTTCAACTCGGACGGTTTCACACCTTGAAAAACCGGTGGATCAACTTTGTGGATTACGGTTTGGATGTGAGATGGCTGCGAGGGCTTCATACGCGGGAAACCGAACTTCGTACAGATGCCGAGAATCCGGTATGGTTGACGCAAAACGGAGCCGGACATTTTAACGATCTGTGGATCGGAGCCACTGTCAATGCTTCTTTTGCACGCCACATCACCAAAACTGTTTTTATTTCTCATTCGCTGGGAGTCAATGCGAATTACGCTGCGGTACGCGATCTGGCATTTGCCGGTCCATATGATCCGGTTGCAGATGGAGACCCGCCGGTTTTCAATGCGCAATTGCACTACAAATTGGGTGTTGGATTCAAACTGGGCAGAGGTTGGTATCTGATGCCGACCATTGAAACTCCAATTCTCGGAATTTTTGCCTGGAATGACGCCATTCCTTCACTAAAATACCTGAACACCTATTACCAGCCGATACTGGTTGGAATTCAGATTATGCGATTGGACAGAGGCAAACCCGAAGATTGTCCTACCGAAGGTCCTGGAGGAAAACGCAAGAAGAATACCAGCTTGTGGGATAAGAAAATGTACTAGCCGGCTTTAAAGCTGCACGCCCACCACGCACACGTCATCGATCTGATCGGCATTTCCTTTCCAGCGGTGAAAAGAATTTAAAAATTGTTTCCGCTGATCTTTCAGATCCAGGTGTTGGCTGCTGAGGATCATATTCCTAAATCGGTGCGATTTCAGACGCTTGTTGTGCAACCCTCCGAACTGATCCCGGAAACCATCGGTAAAGGCAAAAATGCGATCGCCGGGAGTCAATCTTGCAGTATAGGTAGAGAAAGGTTTTACCGGACCGTGATAACTTCCCACAGGTTGACGATCAGCTTTAAAAATATAGAGGTGCGTGTCGTCGTGTTTTGAAAGGGGTTCATAAGTATTTCCGGCAATATCCTGCAGCGGTTGGTTGCCTGTTCGTGTAATGAGCAAGGATTGATTGGCGCCGGAAAAGCAAAGTATTCTGTTTTTACGATCGTATGAACAGAGCGACATGTCCATTCCTTCGGAGGTGCGTTGGCCGGATCCTTCGTGAAAGGATGCAATTACTTTTTTGCGCAGTTCATCCAGAATTATGCTCGTTGATATCACATCTTTTTGTTCGATCACGTCCTGCAACATCGAGCGGGCCATCAGGCTCATAAATGCGCCGGGTACACCATGTCCGGTACAATCTACTACGGCCAGATAGGTCGTGCCGGATTTCTCGGCAACCCAGTAAAAATCTCCGCTCACTACTTCTTTTGATTCCAGAATGGCGAAGGAATCCGGAAAGTACCGCCTTAAGGTTTCTTCATTGTGCAACACTGCCGATTGAATGTGTTTTGCATAATCCAGGCTGGCCCGTAGTTGACGGCTTT
>CALDPJ010000388.1 GCA_937911795.1 uncultured Flavobacteriales bacterium
TGCATTAAATATCGCTTCGCAGGAATTACTGTCGCGGATTAATACTTCATAATCGCCAAATCCAAGCCCGGTAAATTCGGTTCCTTCCACACCATTTACTTCATAAGTATAGGGTGCTGTTCCACCAAAGGCAGAAATTTCCAATTCTCCATCACGAGCAGATAAAAAGTAATATTTTAGCGCCCGCAAAATATCCCGAATTAACCTGTTCAATCTCTGTTAGCGGATGACATTATCTATTGTAATACCTGCCTATAACGAAGCAGCAACCATTCATCTGATACTGGATAAAATTGTGTCGGTACAATTAACAGCAGGTATTCAGAAGGAAATCCTTCTGGTAAACGACCGTTCAACAGATCAGACCGCATCTGCCATCCAAACCTATACGGCAAATCACCCCGAAATAAATATCCAGTATTTTGAACACGAAGTAAATAAAGGAAAAGGTGCCGCGTTGCACACTGGAATATCGAAAGCTACCGGAGATTATGTTATCATTCAGGATGCAGATCTGGAATACGATCCGGAAGAGTATAATATTTTGTTACAACCCCTACTTGATGGTTACGCCGATGTAGTATATGGCAGTCGGTTTATCAGCGGTAAGCCCCATCGGATACTTTTTTTCTGGCATACCATCGGCAACCGGTTTCTCACCACTTTATCCAATGCATTCAATAACCTGAATCTTACCGACATGGAAACATGTTATAAAGTTTTCAAAACGGAAGTAATTCAGTCTTTGATGCTCAAGGAAAACCGATTTGGCTTTGAACCGGAGGTTACAGCTAAAATTGCACGTATTAAAGGAATTCGAATTTATGAAGTAGGTATTTCTTACTACGGCAGAACCTATGAAGAGGGAAAGAAAATAGGGTGGAAAGATGGTTTTAGGGCCATATACTGTATTCTGAAATACGGATTGTTCAAGAGTTAGAACTACTATTTAAACTGCCTTTTTATCAGACTCCAGATATTGCCCAAAATATAGGAGACACTGAACAAACCCGAGTATTACAAAAGGAAAAATGGTCAGAAAATAACGGTGTTCTATTACAGAGGAAACTTTAAAAATTCCCACTAACAATACTACTGCCGGCAATAGCCAAATCCATCCGCGATGAATGAAAACAGCCGCAAATAACCATCCGGCAATAAGTAAATAGTACGTTCCCAGATATAATATCCGAAAAACCCGATCCAACCATTGAGGTGTTATAGGCGGCATATAACTACTTCCGGAACGGATCGTAGCTTTCTTTACAACATTGGCTGTCAACAACCAACGATCAAACAACGTTTGTTGCTCTTCATAACATTTCCGGTATTTTAAAGCTGTTTGTGCCACCTGTTTTTGCAGCGTAGAATCGAAACCCGCGCTGTAGTGGAATGTTTGAAAATCCTGTTTGAGCTCCTTCAAATCAGCAGCTGTAAAACAACCTGCGGCATATGCTTTCTCCGGAAGTTTTAGCGGTTGATCTGTCTGGTCTTTTCTGAACCATTCGGCCGCGCTACCCGGTTCAAAATATGCCGGTTCTCCACCCCATGTATAAATTAAATTACGAATCTGAAGCCACGCCATACTGTAGGTTTTGCCATAGGATTCATAAGTAGAAGTCTCCATTAGCACTACGCGTCCCAATTGCTGATAATTGCGCACGTTCCAGGCCAGAATTGCGAGCATGAACGGCAATCCCAACAGAAAGGCATGTAAAACCCTTCTGCCAAAACCCCTGTTGCCTTTCCACAAAATAAAAAGACCGAAAAGCGGCAATAAGATTCCGAGATATGGTCTTGAAAACACTGACCAGGTAAGTAAAACTCCAGCGATCAGGAACCAAATTCTTCTTGAGGATTTTTGCTGTCCCAGCAATATAAAGTAAAAGGCAATACAAACCAGATTGATCGCAAATCCTTCTGCAAGTGTTTGATAATCGAAAAAAGCAGTGACCGGATACATCAAACCGATGGCAAACACAATTACAAAAGCAGAGAATCTTTTAAAATACATTTCCGCAACCCTCGCCAGTGCATACGCACCAATCCCACCCAATATTGCTTGTGTGAGAATTATCATAAAATTGGCTCCATCTACGCTTAGGAAAAATCTGAAAAGCAGATAAAAAATCCCATACCCAGGCATTCTTCCTGCAAAAGGAACTCCTTCCTCTAAAGCATATTCGCCGGTTTGATAAAAATGTTCTGCCGGGTTGATAAAATAGTGATAGTCGTTGGCTATAAAACCAAATCCTGGTGCGACGGCCTGATCGGGAAGTAATGTAGTAATCTGTAAACTAAAAAGAAAAACCAATATAATTCGCCATCCCACAGCAATGGTTATATACCATGCCGGGTGCACTTTTTGTGCTTTTAACAAAAGATTCATTGATCATTTCTAAATTCCAGCAATCGCTCTGTCACCTGCCCTGGATTCAGGTCATAGTAAAACGGAAGCCGGAGCAGACATTCTGAATAGCGATTGCTTTGAGTTAATTCACTGCCGACGTACTGATTTTTATAGAACGGGCTACTGTGTAAACTCAGGTAATGAAAAACCGCATGAATCTCTTGTTGTCTCAAGTGGTTGATCACTGCTGATCGTTGCTCAAAATCCCGGCAAAGCAGATAAAACATATGGGCATTGTTGCTCGCATATTCAGGAATAACAGGCAATCCAATGGAAAGCTCCCTGGCCCACTGATCCAGGTCAGTATTATATTCTATCCAGTGATCAGTACGCTGTTGCTGAATATCTTCCAGGTTCTCGAGCTGTGCCCATAAAAAGGCTGCGATAACCTCAGAAGGTAAAAATGACGAACCGACATCCACCCATCCATACTTATCTACTTCTCCCCGGAAAAACGCCGATCGGTTGGTACCTTTCTCCCAGATAATCTCCGCCCGATCTTTGAATCGTTTGTCATTTACAACCAGCATACCACCTTCACCCGAAATGATATTCTTGGTTTCGTGAAAAGAGAAAGCAGCCAAATGACCGATAGATCCCAGGGCCCGTCCTTGACCATCTTTTCCAGTATAGAAACTGTCTACTGCTTGAGCAGCATCTTCAATAACAAGCAAGTTATATTTTTCAGCCAGCTCCATAATCCGATCCATATCGCAGGCGACACCGGCATAGTGCACCGGTACTATTGCTTTGGTGCGGGGAGAAATCAATGATTCGAGCTGTGCTTCATCAATACCAGGATGATCTGTTCGGCTGTCGGCAAATACAATTTTAGCACCCCGCATTACAAATGGATTGGCCGTGCTGACAAAGGTATAGGAAGGAACAATCACTTCATCGCCTGGCTGAATATCCGCGAGAAGTGCCGCCATTTCCAGCGCGTCGGTACAGGAAGTCGTAAGAAGACATTTACCGAATCCAAACCGAGATTCAAAAAACCGTTGACATAACTTTGTGTACTTTCCATTGCCTGATATTTTACCGGTGCTCACCGCATCGTGAATATATTCTGTTTCCTTACCGGTAAGATGTGGCTTATTGAAAGGAATTTTCACGGTCGATGCATTAGAATGGCAAACTTAGTATTATCATCAAAATAAACATCTGTCAATATAGGATTACTTCATTTCGTAAATTAAAAAAACAGCGGTACTGTCGCCGATATTCAACACTTCATGTTCAACAATCCCGGCGTTGTAAAAATGGCTTCCCGAAGGTACATCCACTTCTTTTGTTCCCGATTCACTGGTCATCCTGAATGTACTTCCTTTTATGGTGTAGCCGAAATGAGGTTGGTGAGAGTGCTTTTCATGTCCCACCGCCGGTGGAAACGTACACCTCAATACGCGCTGCAGATCGTTTTCAAAAATTACTTCGCAAACCTGTTCACCTTTCCACCCCGCTTCATGAGGATCGGGTAGATTCGGGGTATCTGTACATCCGGCCAAAACCAATAAAACGAAAAGCTGAAATTTCATAGCGGC
>CALDPJ010000389.1 GCA_937911795.1 uncultured Flavobacteriales bacterium
GGTGATTCCACGCGATGCGCACGAGTTGCCGAAAGGCTGTGATCCGCACAGACGATTGTTTGGAGAGGTCTTCCCATATTGTAAGGCATACATCGAATAAGGCTCCTTCGCGTTCTTCATCGAGATTTATTTTGGAGAGAACCTTCAGCAATTCGCGTTGGTGCCCGCTTTTTTTATTGCCCAATGATTCGATTATTTTTGAAATTAAAGGCTGAACGCGCTGGTCGTTGCGGTGCATGCACGAATAAACCCACCACGCTGCCCGCCACCCTTCTGGGTGACGGTCCGAGAGCGCCAGGTTGAGCGCTTCCTCAAAAAACTCCGGATGCGATTTCATCATCGCCATCCATGCTGATTTCGGCTGTCGTTTGTTCAGGTGATCGATCAGAGGCATTCTAGAATTATTGTCATATTCGGAGCTCAAAATACAAATTCAGGGATCATTGCGTCCCTTGCGCCTCCATTGCGATCCTTGCGGTTAAGTCCTGTTTGCATACAAATTTCTCCCCTTGATCAAACGCAGAAAAAGTTTACCTTCGCAGCCTGAAATCGGGGTGTAGCTCAGTTGGTAGAGTGCACGTCTGGGGGGCGTGAGGCCGCAGGTTCAAGTCCTGTCACCCCGACTCATAAAAAAAGGCTCAACAAAGATGTTGAGCCTTTTTTCGTTGTTCTTTTTTTATCCTAACTATGGATTCACCAGAATAGAACTAGTAACTTTAGTACCTTTTTTGATTTCATAGTCCGGATGAGAAATACTCTTCCAAGTATAATTTTCGCCCTGAGGAACGAAAGCTTCGAAATAGAATGTTTTCGGAATAGAACCAGTGACAATATTTTTCAGATTAAAGTATCCTAATCCATCCGAATTTGTAGTCACCTGAGCAATTATCTCTGGAAGTGGCTCATCAGGTGAAACAGGTTCATCAAACATCATAACAACATAATTTGACTGGGGCTCCTGATCAGTGGTCATTGCGGTTAATTTCACCCATGTTTGAATTTCACTGGTCGTGGTTGTACTGGAAGTGAAACTTTCCTCAGTTTTGGTTTCATCTTTGGAACATGAAACCAAAGCTATCATAATCGAGAGAAAAAAAAATGTAAGTCTGTTGTTTTTCATTGAGTTAAATTAAAATTAGGGGAATTTATTTATATAGCAGTATTTAAGTAACTGTCCTTTCTAGGTCTCACATATAGAGCATAAGGAAATCGTTGCCGTACATTTTAAATAATTTTGCCGAATGTACATTTTCCCAATGAAGCAGTCAAAACTTTTTCAGGTTGGCTTCATCGCTTCCGGCGGATCTTGCGAGCTATGGATGCCTATTTCACCAGTTTACAACCTGAATATTAAAAGCGGTCTTTTTTCCGATTTATGATACCTGAACTTTCTCAGCAACTTTTCGAAATGCAAAAACCGCTATTCTACTCCTCCGCCAACATCTCCTTCATCCTTACAAAGGAATTGTATGGTCCCTGCACTATGAACATCTTCACCAGCCAATTGGGCACGTTACCGCCGGGATCGGCATAAAATTGATACCGCACCTCGCATTTTTTATCGCCCAGACTTTTCAGCCTCCACTTTCCCCCGGCCCGCGGAATGCGCTCAAAATCATCCTGCTTCGGATAGGCATCAGGAGCATTTTCAATTAAATACTCTACTTCACGAACAGATCGCTGCCTCTTCGTCATTCTCAACACTACATCCCGGTCGTTAAAAGGCCACGGAGTTTCGGAAGTATAACGGCCGATTATTGTGTGGTCATCCAGCCTTTCGATGATTTGAGATTTCTGACAGTTATCCTGCCAGTTACAATAATTCTCTGCATCCTCAAGGAGCTTCTGTACTTCAGCCATATCTTCCTCTACTACCGTAACAGCTTTGAACTCCCGTAGGTCATCGTCGGACCGATCGCGAATATAAACCTCTACACCGTTTTCGGATTTTGCCAGTTTCCATTCAGCGTCCTGTGCAATAGCAGGAGCCGACCATGCAAGCGTTACAATAATGAAATATAAAGCAATATGTTTCACCAGGAATTCTTTACTCCTGAAGTTAATGAAAAAGCCCCGCAATCGGCAGGGCTCTCAAAAAACAAAGCAAAATATTTACTGAACAACTATCTTTTTGGTGAGTGTTCCGTCGTTTCCGCTTACTTTCAAATAATAAACTCCGGCGGGAAATTTACGAACATCTACAGAAGTGATATATTCATTCGATACAGTAATATTCTCTGCACTCCACAATCGCTTGCCTGAGATTTCGAAAAGTTCAAAAGTCCACTTTGCAGCGCCTTCCGAAGAAAAAGAAAACTGAAATTCGTTCACAACAGGATTCGGGAATACCTGCAATGCTGAAGACTCCAGTTCGTCGCCAATTCCGGTGAATAAGATGGAAACCGATACGCGTTCTGACACACAAACATCCATTGATTTCTGAATATGCCAGTCGTAAAAATAATAGTAGTAATTGGGCCCATAGTAGGAGTCGTATAGTTCACCTACTGTTCCAATTGCATATGGATAAATCACGGCGGTTGCATCATAATTCCGGAAGAGATCATTTTGCGGGCAACGAAGCGTGAAGCCTTCCCCTTCGGGAACTTCGAAATTAAGTTCCAGGACGTGTTCTCCTTCGGTGAGATCGAATGATGCAGTTGCAAGAACATTATCGTTTCCATCTACCAGTTGAACATCGCGCACGCCGGCACCAGCTCCCGCCGGCACATACACCCGCACATCGAGTAAGGTGAACGGCTCCCAAACATTGAAATAACTATATGCTCCGGTGGAAGGAATTCCGCCGCCACCGCTGTTGTCGACTTTCCCCCCGGTTTCCAATTGACCGCCATATTGGTATGTGGCTTCGGCCCAAAATTGAACAGATTCAGTAATAAAAGGCGTTTCGAAAACATTTCCGGAACCGATTGGTTCGGTGGCATCTTCGGTTTCGTACCATAAAATGCTCTCACCCGTTGCTGAAATGGTCGCAGTACCGGGCTCATTGAGTAGTACATCTTCAACCATCGGAGCAGGTGCAGGCACCACGTTTACTATGATTGAATCGGAAATTGTTTCGCTGCAAGCACCCATTGCTTCTACATAATAAATGCCACTTACGGTGGCTTCGATGGTTTGGGTAGTTGCGCCATTGCTCCATTCGAAGTTAGTGCCGTACGATGCTGAAATCATTACACTGCCACCTTCGCAAAACTGCAAGTCGCCTAAGGTACTCAGCGTGATATTGTCTTCGGGA
>CALDPJ010000390.1 GCA_937911795.1 uncultured Flavobacteriales bacterium
CATCTGAACTGCTTTTTCGAAACAATTCCGCCGGTGATTTCGATCTGCTGAAAAACCAACGCCAATACCGCAAAGGTGAACCAGCCATTAAACTGAAAATGTAGAAAAAATTGTATCGAGGCGTAGTACAAAACACTGTCACCAAATAAACCGGAACTAATCGGACCAATCAGCCAAACACCGATGGTGGAAACCAGCATCAGAATAAAAGCTGTGCGCAATAAAAGACCCGAAGCTGTGGGTAATTTCCAGATTTTAGGAAGTATAACACCGGCAATTACGTAGGAGGTGAGCAGTTGTAATGTCGAAAATGTAATGGATACTGCACTGTATCCGTCAATCGGAAAGCTGATCATCATGCCGACAACACTCACCTGGGTAATCCAAAAAAATACATCGTATTTCTTTTTCCGAACTTCTGCCGCAGGTAAAAAGCGATCCAGAATAATGGCATACAGGATCAAAAACAGCCAACCAAGCATTGCGGTGTGGGAGTGGCCGTGCATCATGTTCCGGAAATCCATCCATGACAATTCTGTAACATGTGCCAACCGGAGCAACAGGCCCATGCACCCGGCAATAAAAAAATTAATCAATACTACTTTAAGCCAGCTTCGTCTCAAATTGATTTGTTTATTCTGGAAATTAAGCAATGATAGGGGATTCTCAAAGTTTTTGGCAGATGAACTGAAAATTCTTCGGGTGAGAAACACCTCGCTGTTGCGAAATTGATCGCGATTCAGGTAGAGCAATGTTGCGGCGTGCAGGATCATATGGTGTGCCAAATGTAGAATAAAATTTCAATAAAGGACAAATTTATCCGAAATATAATTACCTACTGAACCGCTTTTATGATTGTAGATCAAAGGCACTAAAGCCAGAGCCGGAAATCAGACCCATGAGTTAAAATAACATTAACTTCGTGTTAACCTCAGCTTGTCCCGTATGACCTAACTTTGCCGCCAAATGAATTTAGAAAAACCGATGGATAAAGGAAGAATACTGGTGGTTGACGATGATCAGGATATTGTAGAGATGCTGAGCTACAACCTGCGCAAGGAAGGATATAATGTGGAGACTGCTTTCAATGGCAAAGAAGCCATCGAAACGGCCGGGGATTTTAAACCCGACCTGATCATCCTGGATGTGATGATGCCCGAAATGGACGGTATTGAAACCTGCCGAGAACTTCGCTCCAATCCGGAAACTGCACAAACGATTATTGCATTTCTCACGGCGCGTGGCGAAGATTATTCGCAAATAGCCGGATTCGACGCTGGTGCCGACGATTACATTT
>CALDPJ010000391.1 GCA_937911795.1 uncultured Flavobacteriales bacterium
GGATGCCCTTTATGCGAAGGAAATCCTTAAGCCCAAGACAGAACTAAAAGCCATGCATGATGTCACCGAAGGCGGCGTGGTAGGGGCGATAGTTGAGATGGCTGTTGCTTCGGGATGCGGGTTTATTGTGGAGGATGAAAAAATTCCCGTGGGAGAAGCGCAACGGCAGATCACGGACTTATTCGATATCGATCACCGGTTTTGCATCGGTGCGGGATCTATGGTAATGGCAGTCAAAAAAGGCAAAGAGGAATTATTGGTCCGTCATCTCAACAGCCATTCGATCAAAGCGTCGATCGTAGGCGAGATGACTCCCAGCGTCGACGGGTATAAGCTGTTGCGTGAAGGGATGAAGGAAAACTTGGACTTTGATGGAATCGACCCGTACTGGGAAGCATTTCATAAAGCCTATAAAATGGGATTAAAATGAACAAGGATATGCAAATAAAAGATGGGATTTATCTGGTGTTAGACCCCTCTCTTGACAAGCAGATATTATTGACAAAACTTGAGCGGGCCTTAGAAGGAGGCGTACAGCTGATACAAATTTGGGATAACTGGCCAGATTCCTTTGAGATGGCCGACAAACATCAGCTAATTGACGCCCTCGACGGGGTTGCCCGCCGTTATGCTGTCCCGGTCTTAATCAATGAGGAATGGACGCTATTGAAGAACGAAGCGCTATCCGGCATCCATTTTGATCGGATCCCTGAAAATTGAAGCGCGAAACATACGCCCGCGAATTGATGGTTACTCCACCGACTTCAATGACTTCGTTTCCACCGGAAATGACGTCGAAAACCGTTTTGTCCGGATCGAGTGCTGCATGGGTTTGATCGACATAAGCGGCTTTTACCGTTTCGCCAATTTTGATTTCACCGGCATCGGGCTTTTCTTCGCCCATGATGATTTTAAATAGCGTTGATTTACCTGCTCCGTTGGGTCCGATTACGCCAACGATTCCGGCCGGCGGCATTTTAAAACTCAGGTCTTCGTACAACAACTTATCGCCATAAGCTTTAGACAATCCAATGGCTTCGATTACCTCCGAACCAAGTCGCGGCCCGTTTGGAATCGGTAGTTCGAGTGTAGCTTCTTTCTCTTTGGCGTCTACACTCAGCATTTTATCGTAATTGTTCAGACGCGCCTTGTTTTTGGTATGCCGTCCTTTCGGATTCATGCGCACCCAATCGAGCTCCCGCACCAGCATTTTCTGGCGTTTCGAAACAGTTTTTTCTTCCTGTGCCAGTCGTTTTGATTTCTGATCGAGCCACGAGCTGTAATTGCCTTTCCACGGAATGCCTTCGCCACGGTCTAGCTCCAGAATCCATCCGGCTACATTGTCGAGGAAATACCGGTCGTGCGTTACGCAGATCACGGTGCCTTTGTATCGTGCAAGGTGCTGCTCCAACCAATCGACAGATTCGGCATCGAGGTGGTTGGTCGGCTCATCCAGCAATAGCACATCGGGCTCCTGTAGCAGCAATCGACACAATGCCACACGGCGTTTTTCACCTCCCGAGAGATTTTTTATCGAAGCATCACCATCCGGAGTACGCAATGCGTCCATGGCAATGTTGAGCCTGCTGTCGAGGTCCCACCCGTTCATGGCGTCGATGCGATCCTGAACCGCAGCCTGGCGGTCGATCAACTTCTGCATTTTGTCCGGATCGTTGAGGATTTCCTCATCACCGAAACTGTTGTTGATATCTTCAAATTCTTTCAGCGCGTCGGTTACTTCCTTCACCCCTTCCTCCACAATTTCACGTACTGTTTTGCTTTCGTCAAGTTCCGGCTCCTGCGATAACATCCCTACAGAATATCCGTCGTCGCTCCACACTACATCGCCCTGAAATTGGGTATCCTGCCCCGCGATGATGCGCATCACGGTTGATTTACCGGCACCGTTGGCACCGATGATACCGATTTTGGCCCCGTAATAAAAAGACAGGTAAATATTTTTTAGAATATGCTTGCCGGATGGGGTGGTCTTATTGACCCGAACCATCGAAAAAATTACTTTTTTATCGTCTGACATGGTTTGTGAAATTGGATTCGCAAAGGTAGCGAAATAGCAGACATCAAAAAGTATTACGCCCCCACCTTATCCGGCTTTTTCCCCTTTATCTGGTGCTTCTCGATGAATTGAATGATCTCTCCGGCAATGTCGATTCCGGTGGCTTCTTCAATGCCTTTTAATCCCGGAGAAGAATTCACCTCGAGCACGAGCGGTCCGCGATGGCTGATGATCATATCCACCCCGGCAAGATTCAACCCCATGGCTTTCGCCGCACGAAGAGCGAGTTTGCGTTCGGCAGGTTTTAGTTTGATGCTGGTTGCTGCTCCGCCCCGATGCAGGTTCGACCGGAACTCTCCTTCGGCGCCTTGTCGTTTCATGGCGCCCACCACTTTTCCATTCACAACAAAGGCACGGATATCTGCGCCGCCGGCTTCTTTGATGTATTCCTGAATCAGCATGTTCGCATTCAAACCGTGGAATGCCTCAATAACTGCATTGGCCGCCTTTCTGGTTTCGGCGAGAACTACACCAATTCCCTGTGTTCCTTCGAGGAGTTTTATTACGTAAGGCGAATGCCCGATTTCTTTCAAAAGCGAATCGATTTGCCGCGGGTTACGGGCAAATATTGTCTTTGGAATATCGATTTCATGTCGTGAAAAAATCTGGGTGCTACGAAGCTTATCACGCGAGCGAACAATTGAAATAGACGAGTTCACTGCAAATACGTTCATCATTTCAAACTGGCGTACAACCGCCGTTCCGTACATCGTAACGGATGCCCCGATTCTTGGAATTACCGCATCGATTCCTTCGAGGGGTTTGCCGTTGTAATAAATCATCGGGTTGAGCTTTTCGCCAATCATGGCACAATTGAGATGATCGAGCACAACTACCTCGTGGCCACGTTCGCGGGCAGCTTCAACCAGTCTGCTGGTACTGTACAATTTAGGATTCCGTGAAAGAACGGCGATCTTTAAACTCTTAATGTTCATGGGTTAATTAAATGATTTTCACTGACATCCACTATAAAACGGTTGCGGAGGAATTTTCTTCCTAACAAAGCTGCATGCTTCATATCCGCCCGGTTGGTGAGTGTAAAAGTGGTCATATAGGTTTTATCGCCGAAAATCATGGGAAGTCGAACTGCATAGCGCTGCTGAACCTGTCCGTTCGAACTCTTTACTTTTCGTCGTGTGAATTTCTGAAATCGCACTACTTTCCGTGAATTCTGCATAAATCTTACACACAATACTTCTACCCCTTTGTTTTTTTCAACATTTACTGAATAACAATGCAATGCGGAAGTCTGGGCACCGGTATCTACCCGGGCAAGCAAAGGTGATTTCCTGATCTCCGGAAGGTAAATCAGTTCCTTACTACCAATGATTTTCTTCTCCGCTTTTTCTGCAGATCCCGATTTTGTTTCACTCATTCTATCGATTGATATGTGCAGGGGGTCAAAGGTATTTTTTTTGACCAATGAATAAAAAATACAGCCTCAATTGTTCCATAAAAAATCGTGGTTCGCAACCATGAGAAAAAATTGGTTTGAAAACAGTGTCCATCACTATTCAAACCCGGATCACTTAAAATAGTTTAATGAAAACTGGCGCCCCATAAGCCGTTAACAATCTTCCCTTTCTACACGTCTTGTGAATATCTGCTGAAGGTTTTCCGAAACCATACGTGGTGCACAACGTATCAGGAAATTGATGAATCAGATGAATTGAACGCTATGAGCTATACAGCTAATCATTTATTGAAGGTCTTTCCTGCACTGATTATCGGGCTATGTCCATTCATTGTTCAAGGTCAGTTCACCGCAGATCTCACCTCAACGGAGAACACCAACTGTTCCGGTACACAATGTGATTACGATGGTCCGAGTATCTTGATTAACGAATTAATGATGACCCCCTTGTCGGGTGACGGATCGCTGTGGGGTGGTTCATTTAATCAGGCCGGTGAATGGATAGAATTATACAATCCGAATATCTGCGAACCCATTGATATTTCCTGTTATTACCTGGGAAACAATGCCAATGATAACAGTCCTTATCCGGGTGGTTACGTCATTCCTCCGGGAACGGTAGTGCCACCCGCTGGATTTGCCCTCATTCGCGGTGTGAACGCCGCCCCTGTACCCTCAGCATTACTGGTAGAAAACGGAGGTAATGTGGTAGAACTGGTGGTAACCGGAGAAGGTGTTTGTGTGGGTGGTGGATCGCGGCTCTGGTTTCCTAATGCAGGTGGTTGGTTCGCATTTTACGACAACAACGGAGTTCCCCAGGACGCTGTTTCGTGGGCCAATCAATCTAATATTGATAAAGTTCCATGTGTTCCAGTTCTTGGTGGTTGCAATTTTAGTGGTCCATTAGCCAGCTATAATGATTTCCCTAATGACCGAAAGGAATACATTCTCAATCAATCTTCTGCGAATTTTCAGGGTAGCAGCCATCGGCGTATTCCGGATGGGGGCGCATGGGGTAGTCCCGGCAGCCCGACCTATGCTACCTGCAATTCGGGTTGTGTAGATGTTGATTTTTCGGTTTGCAACGGAACCGCTACTGCAACTCCTCAAGGAGGCGTTGCGCCCTACACTTTTCTTTGGGACGATGTTCAGAATCAAACCACTCAGACTGCAGAACAACTTTGCGCGGGTGAGTATTGCGTGACGATCATAGACGCCCTTAATGATACGATTCAGCAATGTGTAATTGTCGTAGACGCTTCTTATGAACAGCACATTACTGACGGGTTTTGTGAAGGAGATACCTATACCCTGCCCGACAACAGCACCGTTACCGAAGCGGGAGAATATACGCTGATGTTTCAGACTGCCGGCGATTGCGACAGTTTGATTACGGTTGAACTGGAAATGTACCCGGTTTATCACTACGATCTTACCGCCGAAATTTGCGCCAACGATGTGTATACATTGCCCGATGGAACAGAAGTTTCAGAAACCGGAATCTATGAACAGACATTTCAGACCATTCATGGTTGCGACAGTACTTACACCGTTGATTTAACTGTTATTCCGGGGATCAATGTGCCGGTGAGCGCGGAAATCTGTCACGGATCGTCCTATGTACTCCCCGATGGAACCGAAGTGGATGAAGCCGGACTGTATGAGGTTTTGATTTCCGGAAGTCCGGCCTGTGATACATTGTATGTGGTAGATGTCCAGGTATACGACCCCATTCAAATCGATACTGATTTATACGAAAACATTTCCTGTTCGGGACAAGCGGATGGCACCATATCCCTTTCGGTATCCGGAGGAACAGCACCCTATACTTATGCATGGTCCGATGGTGTAGATCACGGTTCAGAAGCAACTGGCCTGGATGCAGGAACCTATACGGTATTAGTTTCCGACGAGAATAACTGCGAAAACGAAGCGACTTTCGAAATTTCGGAACCACTGTCGGTTGCACTCACCGCAATATCCGATACTTTGATTTGTTTCGGAACCGAACTCAACCTCACAGCACTGGCAACCGGCGGAACCGGCGACTTCGAATACCACTGGAGCCATACAACCTCCACCAACGCCACGAGCAATGTTACCCCGGAAGATGATGCGACTTACACCGTTTCAGCAACCGATGAAAACGGCTGCACTACCGAAACAATTACAATAAATGTATCAGTCATTACCATGCAATCGGAATTGTTGGAAACTCTTCCCGGCACACCGGTATGTCAAGGCGAAGAAACTACGGTCGAAGCTTTCTACAACGGAGATCATCCACCCTATCACTACACCTGGAGCCATGGATTGCCAGATGGTCCTGGTCCGCATGTAGTCAGCCCCGAAGAAACAACCTCTTACACCGTAACGGTTTCTGACGACTGTGGAAATTCTGTTTCCGCAGAAATGGAAATTATCATCCGGTCTTTACCCGTTGCCGAAGTGCTATCAAATGATGTGAGTTGCAATGGTCTGGAAGATGGTAGCGCGGAAATCGTCGTCACCGGAGGAACACCGGATTACAACTATGTCTGGTCAAACGGTAATGCTACAAGTTCTGCTGAAAACCTGGCCCCAGGTAGTTACTATGTTTTTGTTTTCGATGCTTTTCAGTGCGCCAATATTGCTGCCGTTACTATCGCCGAACCTGCAGTAGTAGAATTGCAAGCCAATGCTGACACACTTATTTGTCTTGGAACATCGGCGGAATTAAACGCGACAGCCACTGGAGGCACAGAAAATTTCACCTATCACTGGAATGAAAATCTGACCGATCAGTCTTCACACCTGGTGAGTCCGGAAAACACGACTGCTTACTCTGTATATGCCAGCGATGAAAACGGATGTCAGTCAGAAACAATTGAAATGACGGTTGAAGTCATTACGATGGAAGCTGATTTGCTGACCATCACTCCCGGTGATCCGGTTTGTTCCGGAGGATCTTCAGAAGTTGTGGCCAGTTATGACGGTGCCCACCCGCCCTACTCTTATGTCTGGAGCAATGGTCTTCCCGACGGGCCGGGACCACATTCAGTAAGTCCGGATGAGACAGCAAACTATTCTGTTACGGTAAGCGATTTATGTGGCAACAGCGTTACCGGGACCACAACGATTGAAATTTATCCGAATCCGGAACCAATACTCGGCGAAGTTTCCGAAGTAATTTGTCACGGTGAATCCAACGGTACTGCAACCGTTCTCGTAAATTCAGGAACACCCGAATTCACGTTCCACTGGTCCGGCAGCGATTCTCAACAAGCTATCGCAACCAATCTGGCGGCCGGTCCACATTCGGTTATTGTTGTAGATGCAAATCAATGTACGGACAGCCTTGAATTTCAAATTAACGAACCCGAACCGCTTGATATTTCTGTAACCGCCGACACTCTTGTTTGTATTGGTACAATGGCTGAAATATCCGCAACTTCTACCGGTGGTGTGGGTACTTATACTTATCACTGGAGTCACAATCTTCCGTCTAACGCAAACCAGCAGGTAGAGATGAATGCAAACACCATTTTTGATGTGTATGCTTCGGATGCAAATGGTTGTGTAACAGCACCGGAATCCATTGGAGTTAATGTCATTTCCATGTCTGCAAATCTGCTGGACGTGATGAGTGGCCCGGGTGTCTGTTCTGGTGAAACAACCACGGTTGCGGCTCAGTACAACGGAGATCATCCTCCCTACACTTATCAGTGGAGCCACAACCTTCCAAATGGTGCCGGACCACATTCGGTAAATCCTGGAGAATCCACGAATTATACGGTTACTGTTAATGATCATTGCGGAAATGAAGTTGAAAAAGAAGTTCCGGTAACGATCTATCCTTTGCCGGTAGTTGATCTTCCCTCGATGATGGCCGAGGGTTGCGAAGATTTGTCGGTGATGTATACCGATTCGCTCAACGATTCTTCCACTCATTCGTGGGTTTGGACGATAGATGACGATCAGATTTTTAATGGTCAGACGCTGAACTATGTATTCGCTGAACCCGGAATGCACACGGTTGATTTGTCGGTGGTGAGTTTTCAGGGATGCCAGGCGGAAACGACAGCTCCTTCACTGGTAATGGTATTTCCCTCACCGGTGGCAGATTTTTCTGCGAATCCATGGGAAACAGGTATCGACGACGCAGAAGTTCATTTTACTGATCTGTCAACAGGCGACATCATTTCCTGGAACTGGAATTTTGCCGATGGTTCATCAGCGGTAATTCAAAACCCCACCCATACGTACGGAGATACAGGAACGTATTATGTGCAGCTAATTGTAGAAAACGAATACGAATGTATAAGCAGAATTGAAAAGCCGGTGCGCATTTATCCGTATTACAATGTTGTTATTCCGAATGCTTTTACGCCCACATCCAACAACAACGGGTACTACGATCCAAACAATCCGGACAATGACATCTTCTACGTTTTCGCCGATTATGTTGAAGAGTTCAGGATGAGCATTTTCAATCGTTGGGGAGAACTAATTTTTGAAAGCACCGATTTTCAACGCGGCTGGAACGGTTGGTACCGTGATGAACCTTGTCCGCAGGACGTGTATGTATACAAAGTTGAATTCACCTTCAGCGACGGAGTTAAAGAGACTCGTGTTGGTAACGTAACACTTTTCAGATGATGAGATTCTACAAATATTTACTGCTGGTTTCATTGGCTGCCGGCCATGGTTTCATCTCTGCACAGGATGTCCAGTTTTCGCAACCTTACAGCGCGCCAATGTTGCTGAATCCAGCGTTTGCGGGCTCCTCAGCCGCTACCCGGTTTGCCCTGAACTACCGAAACCAATGGCCGGGCCTGGACCACAACTATCAGGCAATGGGTGCAGGAGCCGATTTTTTTGTAAAAGAATTAAGAGGTGGTCTTGGTATTTCATTTGTTCGCGATGTTGCCGGCACGCATAAGCTCAGCAACACGCAGGTAGCAGTAAAATACAGTCAGCATATTGCGCTTAGCCGGTGGTCGAATCTGGCGGTAGGAATTGAAGGCGGTTATGGACAGCGGCAATTCGATAGCAGCAAGCTTTTGTTTGCCGATCAGGTGATCAATGAAAGCAACTTCAGCCAGGACGAACGCGGCGCCTTTCCGGCCACCTATTACGGCGACCTTTCTGCCGGAATTATGTACTACAACGAAGATCTGTGGGTTGGTTTTTCGATGCACCATCTCAACCGGCCCAACCAGTCGCTGCTGGGTGGCGAAGACCGGATTCCAACTAAATTTTCTGTCCATGGGGGTTGGATACTTCCAATTGCGGCGCACAAGGAAAGTCAGAATGGTAAAAGTCTGAGGTTGATGGTCAATTATAAAGCTCAGGGCAAATGGGATCAAACCGATCTTGGAATGATGTATTCAGTGAAAGGCATAAACATGGGTTTGTGGTATCGTGGAATTCCATTCAAACCGTACGAGCCGGGATACCAGAACAACGAATCGCTGGTACTGCTATTGGGATATGAATTCAAAAGCGGTCTTTCAATTGGATACAGCTATGATCTAACGCTAAGCCGACTTGCCGCCCACAGTGGGGGCGCGCACGAAATAGCCGTGATTTATGAAGTCATGAACAGCCGGAAAAAGCTGCGCAAAAGAATTGTGCCTTGTGCTAAGTTCTAATCTACCTCCAGAAGAAGTTCACCGCGCTCCGCAATGATTCGATCCTTTTCAGATCCTGCGCTCAATCGCACAATATTTGTTTATCTAAAAGCGTATCATTGAAGAACATTTACTTCAATCCATCGCTATGAAATGGACGTATAGCATTCAGCAAAAAACCACAGCGGCGGTATTGCTGGCCGCAATATTCGCAGTCATATTTATCGTCAATCGAATTGAGAACAACAAAATCAACGAGCTCGGAAAATCGATGAACTCGGTTTACGAGGACCGGCTGATGGTGGAGAATTATATTTTCAGGCTTTCCGGGTTGTTGTACGAGAAGAAAATTCTGCTCGACCAATGTGTCGGAATGGAACAAGGTGAAGAATACTTTCGGTATCTGCGCGACCAGAATACAGCCATCGCTCTGCTGGTTGAGGATTACGATCGAACACAATTAACTGAGCAGGAAGCAACCTTATTTAACGATTTCAAGAATCAGCTTCTGGTCATTCAGAACCAGGAATCCCGTTTCCTGAATTCAGATGACGGGAGTAATGAAGTACTCGCTTCTTCGCTCAATGCATCATTTCAAAATGCAAACGTGCTGCTGATGGGTCTTTCGAACGTTCAGATTAATGTTGGTAAATCTGTCAATGAGCGGTCCAAGGAACTCGTTGCCGGCAGCACCATTCTAACCCGGTTCGAACTGGGAATGCTGGTCATCATCGGCATCCTGATTCATGCGCTGATTTTTACTTCCAGGTCGGTTATGAAAAAAGCCATTGGCCAGCCGAATCTGAATTGATTCTTAGATCTCGCGCAAGCATTAGCGAAAGCGATGCTTGTGTGCCTTGTACTACTTGATCTCTCTATCCTCTCTATCGCGCAAGCATTAGCGATAGCGGTGCTTGTGTGCTTACCTT
>CALDPJ010000392.1 GCA_937911795.1 uncultured Flavobacteriales bacterium
ATAAAGGTGACCGAAAGAATGATCATCGCGATGGGAAGCCCAAAATAAAACTGGATAAAGCGCATTCCATCCGCATAAGCCTGACCCGGCGTACTTAGAAAAGTAATGGCCGATGCCTGCGTGGCCATGATGGACAATCCGATGGTCCACCATTGCGTTCGTTTATCGCCGCGTAAAAAATCCGAAGCATTTCCCTTCCGGGATTTCCAGATACCATAAATTACAATAGCGGAAAGACTTCCGATCAGAACAAAATAATCGAGTGTATTCAAGACAGCCAGCGGGTTAAGAAGTAAAAAAACACGATTAGCACCACGAGATACACCATCAAAATGATGTAAAACCGTCGCCAGCTACCAAATATCGGGGGCTTGTCATTTTCCATTCTGATCATAGGCTATGATGTTCGCCAACAACCGGTACGCTCCCGGAACACCTGCGGGCAATTGACGGAAAAACGAAATTCCGGTGTAAATAAAAGTACCTTTTCCATAATCGGCAACGATGAGTCCACCTTCCTGCGGCGTCTCGTCCGGATCGTTCCACGCAATAACGGTTTCAAAAGCAGGATCCCATTCGTCGGCAAAGTACAAGCCGCGCTCCTGAACCCAATCCTCAAAGTCTTCTTCAGTCAATGCATTCGGCCAGTTCAGCAGACGATGTTTTTTGTTTTTAAAAACCGGGGTTGCAGTTTCGTCGGTTACGCGTTCGCGCGAGAGCCTGAACGGGAATGGACCGATATCTTCGGTCACCAATCCGCGTGAGACATTGTACTGTACTACCAGATTTCCGCCCTGCTCTACGTAATCGATCAGGCGATGATTTACCCCGGCCAGTTCTACGTGTACATTGTATGCCCGAATTCCGGTGACTATGGCATCAAAGGAAGAAAGATCGATGCTGCTGATATCTGCCACGGTGAGCATCGTAACGTCATAACCCATTGCACGGAGCGCTATGGGCACATCATCTCCGGAACCCGCAAGATATCCAACCTTTTCGGCTCCGGGAGCAAGATCGAAACTTACGGCATGCACCTGACTCGGGTAAAGCAGTTGCTGCGTTGGAATATGATCGTAAGAAATGGTTTTCAAACTTTCATCAAAACTTCCGGCGTCGGTTTCAGCAGCAATTTTTACCAGCCCGTTTTCGGCATCATTTCCCGGATGCAAACTAAAACTGAATACTTCTTCCTGATTTTTTCTGCGAAGGTTGAACGGTATTTCTTCGGGATGACTTTTCCAGCCTGAAGGAAGTTCGGGTCGTAAAACACCTTTTTGCATATCGGCGTGTGCTTTCAACCGGATACTGATTTGTGCAGGTTGCCGATTCAGGGACATCACTACCGATTCAGCCGGATTGACCGAGATGGCCGGCACCACGGTTAGCAACCGGATTTGTTCTCCCTTTGCCCGATCGGCCCATTTGTGCGTCACAGGCACCCTTAGCGGGAAGCGATAATCCAGCACTTCCACATTTACCGATACCGCAAAAGGCCAGTCACTTTCCGGTAGTCCGCGCAATAACTGATCTTTTACAATGAACTTACCGCCTTCAGGCGCTTCTTTCAGCCAGTATTGCTCCGAATACGGATGATCTGCTGAAATTTTGAGCTGATATGGAATAAGATGCGTGCGATTGTAGAGGAGTGAATGAGAAAAGACAGAATCCGCACCATTCACCTCAAAGCCCCGGATCGTCACCGGAAAATTGCTCCTGTTCAGAAAACTGATATCCACCTTTACGGTATCTCCGGGAAGCACTTCAAAATAGCCTGAATTGGCTTCAAACCACAATCCCGCACATTGTGCGATAATTTCCTGAACGTGTTTCAGTTTTTCGTCACGGTAACGGAAATCGGGCATTTTCCCGATACTTTTTGCAAGCGCTACCAGTTCCGGGATGCTTTGATCCGGGTTTTCCGGGTCATATTTTTCAAGAATATCGTTGATTCTGTCTCCGATGGCAGTCCCGCCTTCTACGGATGACCATTCGAGATCACCGGGTGTAAACAATTGTTCGCTGAAAGTGGCTCCTTTTACCCATTGCAGATATTCCCGTTCAGAGCCCCTCTGCAACGTGGTACCAAATCCCTGGCTTTGATGCTGGCTGCGGCTCATGGATGCGATTTCCCCCATCGATCGCCCAAGCAATGGCTCAAAATCACTGATTTCGAATTCAATAATCGTCGAATCTTGTTTTGCGCGTTGTGGTAAGGTTTTGTCCCACCAGCTACTTACATTGTGCCAGAGCTGTTTTGCCTGCCATGGTTCTACGAATTCAAGTTGCTCCGGATAAGCTTTCGGGTCTGCTGCCAGATCAAATGCTTCGAGAGACAACAGCGCGCTGGCGGTATGATGGCCATGACCACGGTAATCTTCGTGCGCGAACCGGTTGATGATGACATCGGGCTGGAATTTTCTGATCACCCAAACCACATCCTCAAGTATTACGTCACGATCCCAAAATTCAAATGTTTCTTCAGGGTTTTTTGAATAGCCGAAATCTACTGCCCGGGTAAAAAATTGTTTCCCACCGTCGAGTCTGCGTGCTGCGAGCAACTCCTGGGTTCGAATCAATCCGAGTTCAGATCCGATTTCGGTACCGATCAGATTTTGTCCTCCATCTCCTCTGGTGAGCGACAGATATGCGACATCAACCCGCTGCCAGTTGGCAAGATGTGCTATCAAGCGGGTGTTTTCATCATCGGGATGCGCTGCGATATACAACACCTTGCCGAGGGTATTGAGTTTTTTGATTTCGTGCCGGATTTCGGCCGAGGACCACTGTTGTCCGTACTGAGAAAATGCTGCAAAAGGGATTGCCAGAAAAAGGCCACACAAAAATTTCATCATCCTGTTTAAACTGTTTTACCGATTGGGTATTGTACTAAAACAGCCCGAAATTAAGATGATTATTTAAAAGAGCTCAAATACTGGGTGGCGATTTAACATGTGGGGAATAGGTTCCCCATTCAGGATGTTGTGAATCATTGTCCGAATCAGGAGTGACTTTGGTATTAGAAACCTCAAGGTCCGACCAGTTACCACGCCATCGCTGATAATGAAATTCATATTCTTCCGGCCAGATTTTGCTTGGCTGGATCTGCAGCGTTTCGATGCAAAAATGAGGTTCTTCGGAATGTCGCAAATTATCAATCCTTTTTTGTTCGCATTCTGTAGCTGCGGGACGCGGACTTGTAGGTTGTTCTATGGTGAGTCGAACTTTCTCTAATTTTTCAGTGGCAGATTGTTCTGACCTCAACACGTAACTGGTATGATTGCTTTGATGAACGGCAAATCCCGGCTTTAACAATGTCATGATCTCGGTGGACGGTGTGTCTTTTTGACAGGGGGAGTGATCTATTTCCAGTTGTGTTTCTGTCATAAAATTTTGTGCATCACTATCGCGACCCATAAAATGAAAAACCCACAAAAGACTTGTAGCTGCAATGAATATCAGGGCGATAAGTATTTTCTTTTCCATGTGGTTAATGCTAGTGGTTCAACATTATTTTTAACGCATGCAGCACATTCACTTTTTTGTGCCAGGACGATTTTAAGGACAACAAAAACCACGCCTCTTTTAACATTTTTTCGATATTAATTTTCACACAGCTCGGTTGAAGGAACAACCGATACTGTGCGAAAAAACCAATTGCTATTGCATCGAAAAATAATAGTTATTGCCTTCGTACATCACTACGGCGTTCGCATCGCAATCACCGTTTCCATAATCCACCATAAGAACGGAACTTCCTTCTGGAACCAGATCAATACTTCCTTTCACAATCCACGGACAGCCGATTTTAACCACCAGTGGATCTGAAATATTAACGGTGTAGGGAATACCCGTGCGGCTAATGCCTTCTGCACTCCCGGTGATTTCATAGATATCATCCAACCAATTCCACCACGATACTTCTCCTTCTGTCCACTCACGAACTCGAGTAGACTCCCAATGAGAAGTCCACGAGCCATCCGGGGCAGTTAATGTTACATCGGCCTCAACTACCGAAAACCACATATTGCCATTGCTGTTCTGGCCTTCGTTCGTAACTACTCTGGAGCCCTGAAGATGGTGATCCATTACATGGTAATCTTCCAGTGTAGTAGTAATAGCGGTCCCAACATCCTGATAAGGGCCGGAAATTTTGAATAAAATTTTGCCTCTTCTGTTCACGCCATATATATCCGGGCAATTGTCCTCGCCAAAATCAATAATGACTTCATATGGAAACTGTAAAGTATCCTGAAAAATAACGGTGGCACATACCGGTAAGCCATAGTTATCGCGCAATCCGGGTTCACTTTTCCCGACACGGTCTACCTGTGAAAAGGCATCAGAGTACGCGCCAAAAACAAGCGCCATGTCTTTGTCCGGATTCAGATCTGGTTCCTGAGTGGGTTCCTCCTCTTTTTTACAGGAAGATAAAAGCACAAGCGCAAGAAAAAACGGGAGCAGGTGTTGGATTTTCATGGTCTCTGAATTTTAGTTAATAATTCCCATCAAACGCTAAATGATTATTTCAAATTGTTTGGTTGAGCGAAGTAGCAAAATAAATTACAGAAAATCCACCAGAAATTCTTTCCCTCAAAAATTCTCAACCACCGTTAATCCCGACGGTCAAATACATAAATTTCAAAGGAATACCGATGCTTTTCGTCTGAGGCCTGATGCGCGACAAATTGCTTATTCCAGTTTTCTTCCTCCCATTCGGAAAAAAAAGTGTCGGCTTCCGGTTCGGAATCCACGAAAGTCAGGTACATCCGGTCCACCAAACCCTTTTCCAGTGCTTCGCGATATACCGTTCCTCCACCAATGATAAACACTTCCTCTTTACCTTCTTTCAAAGCGGTTTCTTTCGCCAGGTGGAGCGCCTGCTCCAATCCATCTACTACATCCGCTCCGGGTGCAACATAGTCGCTTTGACGGGTCATTATTATGTTCCGGCGGCCGGGTAATGGGCGGAATTTCTCTGGAATGGATTCGTAATTTTTTCGTCCGGTGATGATGGGATGACCCAGCGTTGTATTTTTAAAAAATTGCATATCTGCCGGCAAATGCCACAACAACCGGTTATCCTTACCAATGGCGCGATTCCGGGCAACGGCAGCAATGAGGGACACTTTCATTATACAGAAACTTCGGCTTTGATATGCGGGTGCGGGTCGTAGTTGAGCAGTTCGAAATCCTCAAATTTAAAAGAGAAAATGTCTTTTACTTCCGGATTAATTTTCAACTGCGGAAGCGCACGCGGACTTCGCTCCAACTGCAAACGCGCCTGATCGAGATGGTTTTTATAGAGGTGAACATCACCAAAAGTATGTACGAATTCGCCCGGCTGAAGATCACAAACCTGCGCAACCATATACGTCAGCAATGCATACGATGCAATATTGAAAGGCACTCCCAGAAAAGTATCGGCGCTGCGCTGGTACAACTGGCAGGATAATTTTCCTTCTGCCACATAAAATTGAAACAGGCAATGACAGGGCGGCAAAGCCATTTCATCCACCAGTGCAGGGTTCCATGCAGAAACAATATGTCGTCGGCTGTCGGGATTGTTGCGCAAACCTACGATCAGGTTTTTTATCTGATCCACGCTTTCGCCATTTGGCCCGGGCCACGATCTCCACTGATAGCCATACACCGGCCCCAGCTCTCCGTCGTCATCCGCCCATTCATCCCAGATCCTGACACCATTTTCTTTCAGATAAGCAATGTTCGTTTCTCCTTTCAGAAACCACAACAACTCGTGGATAATGGATCGCAGGTGCAGTTTTTTGGTGGTGAGTACCGGAAATCCTTCGCTCAGATCAAAGCGCATCTGGTACCCGAAACAACTCAGGGTTCCGGTGCCGGTACGGTCGCTTTTCTCTACTCCGTTGTCCAGAATGTGATCCAGTAAATGAAGGTATTGCTGCATGGTAAAATGGCTTTGCGCCAAAGGTACAAAGACGCGCAGGCAGTAGAGGCCGGGTGTTAATAATTAATGATAAATCAAATCATCATTCCAACGATTGCCGCCGTAGCCAAACAAGCCAGCGTACCGCCGATGAGCGCACGGACGCCCAGTTTCGCAAGCAGATCTTTTCTTTTCGGCATCAGGGTTCCGATTCCTCCGATCTGGATTCCGATGGAAGCGAAATTGGCAAATCCGCAGAGAATATAGGTAGCCATGATCACCGATTTGGGATCGGTAAATTGTCCGCCATTCTTCATTTGCCCGAGCGTGACATAGGCATAGAATTCGTTGAGAATGGTTTTCTCACCCAGCAATTGCCCCACCAGCACCACGTCGTGCGATGAGACACCGATCATCCAGGCAATCGGAGCACCAATGTAGCCGAGAATAAACTGAAACGATAATTTATCATAGCGGCTGTTGTCTGCGATGATATCATTCAATCCGGTCCAGTGGCCGATTAAATCGCCGAGAATCCAGTTTCCCATATAAATCAGCGCCGTGAAAACCAGCAGCATCGCACCTACATTCACCGCCAGCTTCAGACCGTCGGTGGTTCCATTGGTGATGGCTTCGAGTACGTTCGCGCCCATTTTCTCCTTTGAAATGGCCATTGAATCATCCACCTTCTCTTTCTCCGGAACCAGTATTTTGGCCATTACCACCGCAGCCGGCGCCGACATAATTGAAGCCGTGAGCAGGTGTTTTGCAAACAGGGTTTTCTGAACAGGATCATCTCCGCCAAGGAAATTGATGTAAGAAGCCAGCACTCCTCCGGCAATGGTCGCCATTCCACCGGTCATCAGACACATGATTTCTGATTTGGTCATGTTGTCGAGGTAGGGCTTTACCAGCAGCGGCGATTCGGTCTGACCGAGGAATATATTGCCGGCAGCGGCGAGGCTTTCAGCTCCCGACAGGCGCAAGGTATGTTTCATCAGCCAAGCAAAGCCGTACACCACTTTCTGCAATATTCCGAGGTAATACAACATGGAAGAAAGCGCCGAAAAGAACACAATGGTGGGCAACACGCGAAAGGCAAAATTGAGCAAACCTTCTGAAACCGTACCTGTCACGAAACTCGAGAACAAGAAATCAGAACCGAAATCGGTAAACGAGATCACCTTTACAAAACCTTTTGCCAGATATTCAAAAACGATGGCAATACCGTCGACTTTGAGAATCAACAGTGCAAGAATGATTTGAAAAGCAACGCCTTTTATCACGAGCGGCCACGAAACCGCTTTTCGATTTTGAGAAAAAACCCATGCAAGGGCAATTAAAAAGATCAGCCCAACTGATCCGCGCAGTATATCCATTCAAGGTACGGGTTAAAAACCGCGGCAAGTTAGCAAAACATGTGGGTATTGAAACGAGCGGTAAATGAAGACCCCTCATCAATAAAAAACCGGCTTCATCTCTGAGGCCGGTTTCTACATTTATACTATTTGAGGATTAATTATTACGGAATAACGGCTTACTTCCCAAGTACGTAAATTGATTACGTAGTGACTCATTTTGTTTGCAGTAAACAAAACTAAAAGTCATGAAGAATTACAAGAGTTTTATTGAGTTTGCCCAAGATTTTTCGACCCGCGAGCAATGCCTTTTGCATCTGTGTGAATTAAAATGGGGTGATGGTTTTGAGTGCCGTAAGTGTGGACATAATGTGGCAGTTAAAGGACGTACTTGGTATTATCGAAAATGCCAAAAATGTCATCGTGACGAGTCCTGTACAGCACACACATTGTTTCACAAGCTCAAATTTTCAGTGGTTAAAGCTTTCTGGATTACTTACCAAATTGGTACTATGAAAAAGGGGATGTCTACATCAGAAATCGCTCGCCAGTATGAGATTCATCAAGAGACAGCATGGTATTTCAAGCGAAAGATTCAACAGGCCATGACGGCTTCAGAAAACACATTACTAAGTGGCAGTGTTGAAGTTGACGAAATGGTTATTGGTGGCATGGAGCCGGGTAAACCAGGGCGTAGTCATGGAAAAAAAAAGCTCATACAGGTAGCAGTTGAGATTGACTACCCCAGTGATCCTGACCAAAAAGTGGTTATGAAAAGAGCCGGGGCCGTTACAATTAGCGATGCATCTTCCGCCTCACTTAAAACTGCTATTGATAGCATGATAGATCCTGATTGTGCCATAACTACTGATCAGTGGTCGGCTTATCCACAAGCAATTGGAGACAGAATACACCTTACATTTCCATCAGATGATGGTGCCAATTTCCCACATCTTCATTGGCACAACTTCAACATAAAAAACTGGTTGAGAGGAATTCATCATCACATATCTTCAAAGCATGCACAGAGTTATCTCAATGAATACCATTATCGATTCAATAGACGAAACTATATTCGGTCAAACCCAACACACCTATTGTTAAGCATGGTCAAAGAACCATGGCTGCCTTATAAAATGGCTGTTGGGACGTAAACCGGTAATCCGTTCGTGTAATACCAGTCAATACTCAAATTTTGATTAATAACCATATCAAAAACAGGATTTTCAGCATCTGCAGCACCAGACCCATTAAGCTCTACGATAAATATATACTCATCGCATGGCGACCCGGAACTTGGGACTGGCTGGGTTACAATCATATCCATATCAGACTCGGCTGCAACAAGTTCTAAGTCAAAATATTTCACCAGACAGCTGTAATTAGCCGGATCATCGTAACCCAAACAAGCATAACCATATTCAAAAGCTAACAATAAATCATCACATGTAACTTCAGGAGTGGAATTGATGGAATATTCAATTGTTAAATCGTAAGTGTGATGAAGCGGTAACAATTCTTCACCAAGTTCCCAGTATCCCAAAGCATTTGGTTCTTCAATAGTGTATGACGATGGTCCGTCAACAGAAATTGATTCTATTATTAAACCAACAGACTCATCTTTTAACCAAGCATATGGCATCCTCACGGCTCCCGACACATCGTCTGGTATATGAAAATGAAACATTGATAAGTTAACATCTCCTTCAGAAGAATATATAGTCAAAGTTTGAT
>CALDPJ010000393.1 GCA_937911795.1 uncultured Flavobacteriales bacterium
GATGGGGGTTTCCCACAGGAACAAGAAACTACCTCCTACGATAATTGTCTTTCCGGGAAATCAAGAAGATGCCACTGAATTTTTGACGACAAACGCTCTTGTGGATATTCCTTTTGTGCTGGTGGATCATGATACCTTTCTGAAATACTCTGGCAATTCATTTCCCTCTATGTATTTTATTTCGGAATCAGGGTTGAACCATTATACCGGGTCCACTTTTGGCTACCGAGCTATGGAATATATAGCTCCATAATGAAACTAGGAAAGAATGTCAAATTCACGTTGTTTCAATGCCAATAGTTCATTAGATTTGTCGTAATTATCATTTTCAACTTAATCAATAAAAATGAAAAAAATTGTTCTTGTATTATCGGTGATTGCACTCTCAGCTTCTTTTACATCCTGCAAAAAATGTGTTGAATGTTCACATCCATCATATGGCGATACAGATGAATATTGCGGTGGAGACGCCTTCCAACGCGACATCTACAAATCGGGTATGGAAGCAAGTGGTTATAATTGCAACTAATTAAGAAAAAACATTTAGTTAAAAGGTGATCCATTGCGGGTCACCTTTTTTTATTACGCAGGAAATACTGTGCCTTCCATTTTTTATGTGACTCCTCAAAAAGATGTCCATCACTATGTAGGAGCTGAACTGGGCTACAGAGCTTTGGACTATAATGCGCATAACACTCCAAACAAATTTGACAACACAGCTTCAGTTTACTAATTTCGCGCATTATAAATCTAACCTTTTGATCATGAAAAAATTAATGATGGCTGGTGCCCTTGTAGTTTTTGCGGCTTCCTTTACTTCTTGTAAAAAATGCGGTACTTGCGTAATGGATGGCATTGATACTTCCGGTGAAGTGTGTCAAAAAGACAACAAAGTATGGTACGATGCAATGAAAAAATCTTGCAAAGACGCTGGTGGTAAATGGGAATAGTTCCATTTCCAAACTTACTTTTAAAGAGGGCTTCTGCCCTCTTTTTTTTGTCCTGAATTTCAGTTTTGTATTTATATCAAACACCTTTCTATGAACATTACAACCACCTGAATGTGCCCCAAAAGCAAAAGGAGTAACCAATAAAACGCCTATTTTTGCACCAGAATTTTTGATTCACATTAAATTGAGTAACGCTATGAAAAAGTTATTATTCGCAGGCATTCTGTTTACAACTGCCGCCAGCCTTAGTTCGTGCAAAGCGTGTGTAGAATGCAACCACCCCAATGGTGACATGGATGAGTTTTGTGGTGCAGATGCCGCCGAACGTGATTTCTACAGAACCACTCAAGAGGCATTGGGATACAACTGCAGCTAACGCCGTTTATTCAGGTCATCCTTTCCTTTCATCATAATTCTGGTAGAAATCTGCCGGGTTGTCTTATTTTTGGGCATCACCAAATCGAAACTTATGCATTCAAAAATTCTAATGCTCGCGGTTGCTGCTTCTCTGGTTGGCTGCAATCAGCCTCAGGAAGAAAAAACAGAAAATCCTGCATCCATGCTTAAATATCCAATCACCAACAAGGTAGATACTGTAGACAATTATTTTGGAGTTGAAGTAGCCGACCCATACCGCTGGCTCGAAGATGATAATTCAGAGGAAACCGGTCAATGGGTGAAGGAGCAGAATGAAGTAACCAACTCCTTTTTGGAGCAGATACCGTATCGCGAAGAAATCGAAGCACGTTACACCGAATTGTTCAACTACCCAAAACTGAGCTCTCCACATCAGGTGGGCGACTACTATTTCTTTTATAAAAATTCGGGCCTTCAGAATCAATCCGTTATCTATTATCAGAAAGGACTGGATGGCGAACCACAGGTCTTTATTGATCCGAATGAGCTTTCTGCTGAGGGAACCACTTCCATTTCACTGCTCGGAGCTTCTAAAGATGACAAATACATTGCCTATGCGCAATCGGAAGCCGGATCGGACTGGACCACCATAAAAGTTCGTGAAATCGAGACCAACACCGAATTGCCCGACCAGCTGGAATGGGTGAAATTTTCGGGAGCAGCCTGGCACAATGACGGATTCTACTACAGTCGCTACCCCGAACCCGAAGCAGGTGCTGAATTATCTGCTGATAACAAAGATCACTCAATCTACTACCACAAACTCGGAACAGATCAATCGGAAGACGCACTGTTCTATAGAAACGAGGACAATCCCAATCTCTACCACTACTGTGGAATTACCGAAGACGGCAAATATCTGCACATGTATGTGGCCGAAGGAACCGACGGATACGAGACATACATTAAAGACCTTGAAAACGATGGTGAACTCACTCCCCTTTTCACCGGATTCGCCAATAAAAGCGATGTAGTGAATCATGTTAACGGACGCCTCCTGGTGATGACCGACATCGACGCACCGAATTACCGATTGGTTTCGATCGATCCGAAAAATCCACAACCGGAAAACTGGAAAACAGTTATTGCTGAATCGGAATCGTTGCTTGAAGGAGTGAGTACCGGAGGAGGTAAATTATTCGCCACCTATCTCGAAAATGCCACGAATCAGCTGTACAGCATGGATTACGACGGATCCAACAAAAAACAAATCGATCTTCCTGCTCCGGGAAGTGCCGGTGGTTTGGGCGGTGATGAAGATGAAAAAACCTTGTTCTACACATTTACTTCGTTCACGTATCCTCCCACCATTTTCAAATACGATGTCGACAACGGAACTTCTGAAATGTTCAATGAACCGGAATTGACTTTCAATCCTGAAGCATTTGAAAGCAAACAGGTTTGGTACAAAAGCAAAGATGGGACGGAAGTATCTATGTTTATCGTTCACAAAAAAGGATTAAAACTCAATGGCGAAAACCCAACCCTTCTATACGGATACGGTGGATTTAACATCAGCCTCTCCCCTTATTTCAGCGCCTCGAACCTCATTCTTCTTGAGAACAACGGCGTGTATGCTATGCCCAACCTGCGAGGCGGTGGTGAATACGGAGAGGAATGGCACAAAGCCGGAATGAAAGAAAAGAAACAAAACGTTTTCGACGACTTTATTGCCGCGGCCGAATATCTTATTGCCGAAGGATATACATCTCCTGAGAAACTTGCCATCAAAGGCGGTTCTAATGGTGGCCTGCTGGTCGGAGCTGCCATGACGCAGCGTCCTGAATTGTTTCAGGTAGCCATTCCCCAGGTGGGTGTAATGGACATGCTGCGATTTCACAAATTCACCGTTGGAAAAGGCTGGATTCCGGAATACGGTAGCGCCGAAAATTCGGAAGAGGAATTTAACTATTTGCGGGCTTACTCACCGGTGCACAACCTGAAAGAAGGCACCGAATATCCGGCCACAATGATCACCACTGCCGATCATGATGACCGTGTTGTTCCTGCGCACTCCTTTAAATTTGCGGCAACGCTTCAGGAGAAACACACTGGCGATAACCCCGTACTGATACGTATTGATACAGATGCCGGACACGGTGCCGGAAAACCTACCGCAAAAATCGTAGAAGAGCAGGCAGATATGTGGTCTTTTATGTTTTACAATATGGGCTACGAAGTTCTTCCCGCTGAAGTCGATGGGTTTAAGCCCTGATGCCGAAGCGCAGGGAAATAATGAAAAATACTGCGCGCCGCTATTCAGGAGTTCTTTTCGGAATTGTTTCGATTCTGATTTTCATCCTGCTTCGGTATTTTCCTGAAGTTGCTGAAAGCATATATGGGCGAGGGCTGTATCCGATAATCCGGTCGATATTTGATTATTCGATCGGATTATTGCCGTTCCCGGTGGTCTATTTATTTCCGGTTCTGCTGACGTATGTAATTTTGAAGCCCTTTTTCCGTCGCAGAGGCTGGAAATCCCATTTGCGTTCTTACGCTAACTTTTTCGGATGGATGATAGCATTGTTCTATCTCCTCTGGGGATTCAATTACGCACGTCCGGGTTTAAGCCAGCGACTAACTGGAGAACCAATTGAAGTCACCGATTCAGTGTTGCTGGCTTTCGGTGAATCGACGGTT
>CALDPJ010000394.1 GCA_937911795.1 uncultured Flavobacteriales bacterium
CCAATCAATTCCTCAATCGTCAATCCCCCAATCGTCAATCCTCAATCGTCAAGCGTCAATCCCCCAATCGTCAATCCTCAATCGTCAATCGTCAATCGTCAATCCTCAATCGTCAATCGTAAATCCCCTAATCGTCCATCCTAAATCGTCAATCGTCAATCCTCAATCGTAAATCCCCCAATCGTAAATCCTCTAATCGTCAATCCCTCAATCGTAAATCCTCCGTCAATCCCTCAATCCTACATCATAAAACCAAACTCACTAACCATTAATCATTAACCATTAGAGCATTAGTCATTAACCATTAGAGCATTAACCACTAACCACTATCCCACTAACCACTATCCCATTCACTATCCTTGCTTAACAAAGTTTAACAGCACCTTAGCGCATTATCTTCCAGACATTTACGCTCCATCAACAACAGTGAAAATATAAGCTACACAGCACTAAAATTGCACGGTTTAAATTTTCCGCGATATTTGCATGCCTCTCAACCATTTTAGGTTGAATAATGTAAAATTAAGACCAACAATTATGATCGAAAATTCTGCCGCGCCGGAAGGCAGCCTTTCGCCCCTCACAGGTGCCGGAAGTCAGGTTACCAGCGACATCCGGGCGCTCAACGAACGCATCGAAAAAGAAAGTGCTTTCATCGACCTGCTCAATCTGGAGATGGAAAAAGTCATTATCGGGCAAAAGGACATGCTCCAGAAGTTGCTCATTGCATTGTTGTCTAACGGGCACGTATTGCTGGAAGGTGTACCCGGACTGGCCAAAACACTCGCCATCAAAACCCTTCTGACGCCATCGAGGTAGATTTCATCCGGCTGCAGTTCACCCCCGACCTGCTTCCCGCCGACCTTGTCGGAACAATGATTTATAATCAGAAAAAAGAAGAATTTATCGTTAAAAAAGGTCCGATTTTCAGCAACTTCATTCTTGCTGATGAGATCAACCGCGCTCCGGCGAAAGTGCAGAGCGCACTGCTCGAGGCCATGCAGGAACGTCAGGTTACCATTGGCCAGGAAACGTACAAGCTTCCCGAGCCATTCCTCGTGCTGGCAACGCAAAACCCGATTGAACAGGAAGGAACTTATCCGCTTCCCGAGGCGCAGGTCGACCGTTTTATGCTGAAGGTGGTACTCGACTATCCGAAAATCGCCGAAGAACAGATCATCATGCGCAACAATATTGGCACCACTCCATTTCCCAAATCGGGCCGTGTGGTGACCAGCGACCAGATTCTGAACGCACGCAAAGTTGTCCGCGAAGTATATATGGACGAGAAAATCGAAAAATACATCGTCGATATCGTTTTCGCCACCAGAAATCCGAAAGCCTATCACCTCGAAAATCTCACAGAACTCATTTCCTTCGGCGGTTCTCCCCGTGCAAGTATTGGTCTGGCGATGGCCTCAAAAGCAAACGCCTTTATCAATCACCGCGGTTATGTTATTCCGGAAGATGTTCGTGCGGTGAGCCGCGATGTACTTCGTCACCGGATTGGCCTGACCTTCGAGGCCGAAGCCGAAAACGTGAAGGTGGAAGACATCATCAACGAAGTGCTCAACAAAATAGAAGTTCCGTAGCAAACAATTGCGCGATGGATACTGCAGAATTACTGAAAAAAGTTCGACGTATTGAACTGAAAACCCGAGGCTTGTCCAACCAGATCTTTTCGGGCGAGTACCACTCTGCCTTTAAAGGTCGTGGTATGGCTTTCAGCGAAGTGCGCGAATATATGACCGGCGATGAAATCCGCACCATCGACTGGAACGTAACCGCGCGCCTGAATCATCCCTATGTAAAGGTGTTTGAAGAGGAACGCGAATTGACGGTGATTCTCGTGGTAGATATTTCGGGTTCTGACCAGTTCGGGACGGTTTCGCAACTCAAGAAAACCCAGATTACCGAAATTTGTGCGGTACTGGCCTTTTCGGCGATTCAGAACAACGATAAAATCGGTGTGATTTTTTTCAGCGATCAGGTCGAGAAATTCATTCCTCCGAAAAAAGGAAAATCGCACATTCTTCGGATCATCCGCGAGTTGATTGAATTCGAACCCGAACACCGCGAAACCGATATTTCCGAAGCGCTTCGCTACCTGATCAACGGAGTAAAAAAGAGAAGCATTGCTTTTTTGATTTCTGACTTTATGGATGACGGATTCGAAAAAGCGCTGAAAATTGCGAATCGAAAGCACGACCTGGTGGCACTGCGCATTCACGATCCGCGCGAACACGAAATTCCGAACATGGGTCTGGTACCATTCCGCGATGCCGAAACCGGAGAGCTGCGTTGGGTCAACACCGGAAGCGAAAAAGTCCGGACCGGTTTTAAAGCCCGTGCACTTGCGCACGAAGCCTGGCTGCAGGATCTTTTCCGCAAATCGGGAGTGGATCACACCAACATTGCCACCAACCAGTCTTACATACAACCACTGATGACATTGTTCAAGCGACGAGGTTGATGAAAAAAGACCAGTTCAGACATATTATAATATTGCTCCTGTTGCTCCCGGCCTTTCCGGCAATGGCACAGGTAATGATGCCGTCGGCAAAAATGAACCGCAGCGAAATGCTGATTGGTCATCAGGCGGAGGTTGTTTTGTCGGTGGAATTAAATCTGCAGAACCAGTGGCCGGCGATCGACTTCCCGTACAAACAGGATGAATGGACTGAAGGGGTGGAAATTCTCGAAACCACTCCGGTAGATACCACACAACCCGATCCAAACAACGCGCAGCTCTACCAACTTTCGCAGCGCTATACCATTACTTCTTTTGATTCGGGGATGTACGATCTCGGGAGGTTGCCCGTCGTTGTAGACGGCGATTCATTGTTCAGTAATGCACTTCAACTTGCTGTGAATACTGTTCAGATCGACACTACTCAAACCGCTATTTTCGATATCAAGGAAATTTATGAAGTTGAACTTACCTGGAAAGACTACTTCGATCTGTATGGCTGGATTGTATTATTAATTTCTCTCGCCGGTGCAATCGCAATGCTTGTATTCTTCTTTATCCGGAATAGAAAACGCAAGGCAGCCATGGTAGTGGCCGCGCCGAAACCGGTTGTTCCACCACACATTATTGCACTGGATGCGCTCCGTACACTCGAAGAAGAAAAAGCCTGGAAAAACCGTCCGCTAAAAATTTACCACACCGATCTGACCGATATCATCCGCGAATATATTGAGGGACGCTACCGGGTTCCGGCGCACGAACAAACTTCGAATGAGGTGCTGCAAAACCTCCGCTTCGCCGACCTGCGGGAGGATGCCACACTTCGGTTGCGCCACGTGCTCAAACTGGCGGATATGGTAAAGTTTGCCAAAGAACAGCCCGGCGAACAGGAAAACGAACGCAGTTTTATGTATGCACGGGAATTTGTGGTGATGACTCAACCCATTGAACAACCCGATCCGGAAACGAGTAACAACGAAGGACAACAACCCGACAATGAACAGGTATAAAATCATACAGATCATTGTTGCCGTACTGGCTACCATCCTGGCCGGCGGAAGCTTGTTTTTCCTCCGCGACCGCTATGAATTTGCCAATCCTGAGTGGTTTTGGGGTTTATTACTCATTCCAGCTTTGGCGGTGTATTGGATTCTCCGCCCGAATCATCACGCAGAGATTCGCTTTTCGTCCATGCGGCTTTTCAATCTCGAATCGGCAGATTTGCTTGCTTCATTGCGTCCGGCATTGTTTCTGTTCCGCGCTGCTGCGTTGTCGCTCATCATCATCGCCCTTGCCCGTCCGCAAAGTCAGTCTAAATGGGAAAATGAAACCCGCGAAGGAATTGACATTGTAATTTCGTTCGATATTTCGGCCAGTATGCTCGCAAAGGATTTTGAGCCAGACCGGCTCGAAGCTTCCCGTCGTGTGGCCATCGATTTCATCAACCAGCGCCCGACCGACCGGATCGGACTGGTGATCTACGAAGGTGAAGCTTTTACCCAATGTCCGCTCACCACCGATCACCGGGTACTGAAAGATTTGTTTCAGCAGGTTCAAACCGGCCTGCTCGAAAGCGGAACCGCCATCGGAATGGGTCTGGCCACCGCAGTAAACCGCCTGCGCGACAGCGATGCAAAAAGCCGGGTCATCATTCTCTTGACGGATGGTGTCAACAATCGGGGTTCCATTCCTCCGCTGACGGCCGCTGAAATTGCGCGCGAATTCGGAATCCGCGTTTATACCATAGGAGTTGGAACAACCGGAAAAGCCCTCTCTCCCATTGCAAAATATCCGAACGGCAAATACAAATACGAATACGTGGATGTCGACATCGATGAGCCACTCATGCAGAATGTCGC
>CALDPJ010000395.1 GCA_937911795.1 uncultured Flavobacteriales bacterium
CCAACCAGTTTTTCAATATCTCTTAAATATACGGTTTCATCTGGACTCACCAACGATATGGCTTCACCAACAGCACGAGCCCTACCCGTTCTACCAATCCTATGTACGTAATCTTCGGGAATGTTTGGGATTTCAAAATTAATAACATGAGGCAATAATGGAATGTCCAAACCACGTGCGGCAATATCGGTCGCAACCAACACACGGATGCTTCCTTTTTTGAAACCTTCCAAGGCTTTGGTTCTGGCACCCTGACTTTTATTGCCGTGTATGGCAGCAGTCGTGATGCCCGCCTTTGCCAATTTTTCGGCCAATTTATTAGCCCCGTGTTTGGTTCGTCCGAATACCAAAACCTGTTTCCAGTTTCCTTCAGAAATTAGTTTAATAACCAACTCCGATTTTAAATTCTTCGAAACCCGATACACTTTTTGCGAAATAGCTTCCACCGTTGTATTCTCAGGTGTCGCCTCCACTTGCACCGGATGGTTTAAAATACCGTGCGCTAACTTTTTTATCTCTGGTGAGAATGTTGCCGAAAACAGCAAGTTCTGGCGTTTTTCTGGCATTAATTTGATGATGCGCTCAATATCGAACATCCTCCGTATGGTGGCGACCGCCCTGAATACCTGGCTTATTTCGAGCCGTGGTTTCACATCGAAACGTTCGAACGCTGTTACAATTCCATACCTCCGCGCAGTGACCGCGAGCTGTTCATGATTCTCAGAAAGAAATAACCAGCCTGCCCGAACACCGCCGCCCGCGCCATTTTGCTATTTTTGTTCCAAAGCACTCCATCCATGGATCAGAAGAAAGTACCGGTTCTCTCCACGCTGCAGATCAACCGGAAAATTGAACGCATCGCCCACCAGATTATAGAGCACAATTACACCGAAGAAAGAGTGGTGTTGATTGGCATTGCAAAACAGGGGTTTGCGCTGGCTGAAAGAATTCGCACGAAAATCACCGAGAACAGCGAAATTCACACTGAGATGTTGCAACTGACCATGGACAAGAAACAACCGCTTTCGGAGAGCTATTCCATTTCCGGACCAGCCGATGCGTTGAATGACCGGTCGGTGATTTTGATTGACGACGTGCTCAATTCGGGCAGAACGTTGATTTATGCTGCCCGCGAAATTCTGAAATACCCGATTAAAAAACTGACCACGGTGGTGCTGATCGACCGGCGGCACAGAAAATTTCCTATTAAAGCAGATTTTGTTGGTCTGACGCTTTCTACGACTATGCAGGAACACATTTCGGTGGAACTGGATCCGGGAAAGGAAATGGCTTATTTGGAGTAGATTATCGAATTGGCTTCGGCTACGCTCAGCCGGCGGTTTCAAAAGTTCAGCCGGCGGTTATAAACGATTCAGTCGGCGGTTCAAGACCAGCGTACTTCACTATTTTCTACGGCTGAATAAGTCCTGAATCTGCCTTTTCAGTTCCGAAATATTTCCGGCTGCGTAAAAAGTGATGTGTGCCTTTTCGTATTGATTGCGACGCTCTTCGAAATGCCGCTTTACAAAAACTTCGATTTCGTGATCTGACATTCCGCGTAACAATGGTCGGTTTGCTCTGTCTTTCTTCAGTCGTTGCACGAGCACTTCGACCGGTAATTTGAGGTACACCACCACTCCGGAATTTTTCATCAGCCGCAGATTATCTTCATTCACCACAGCTCCTCCTCCGGTGGAAATAATGGTTCGGCTTTCATTGCAGCATTCGGTGAGGACAGTTTTTTCCTGTGATCTGAAAAATGCTTCTCCGTGATCTTCGAAAATCGAGTAAACTGATTTCTCAAGCCGGTTCTCGAGCAGTTGATCGGTATCGACAAAAGGCATGTTCATTTCGGCTGCCAGCGCCCTACCGACCGATGTTTTTCCACAGCCCATGTACCCGATCAAAAAAACATTGTCCTTCCCGCTCAAAGCAATTATGGTTAATTTCGCGCTAAAGGTAACCAACATGGAAATTTTCGAAGTCCGTTCGAAAAAAGACATCAACGATTTTCACAGCGTTCCGCACAGGATCTACCGGAACGACACCAACTGGGTGCCTCATTTGCGCCAGGATATTGACAAAATTTTTGATCCGAAACAAAACAAACTCTTCGAAAAAGGAAGCGCTGCCCGGTTTGTGTTGCGGGATCAAAAAGGAAATAATGTCGGACGCATTGCTGCTTTTATCAACGCCAAAACGGCTTTCTCTTTTGATCAACCTACCGGCGGAATCGGATTTTTTGAATGCATCAATGATCGCGCTGCTGCTTTTCTGCTTTTCGACAGCGCGAAAAAATGGCTCGAAGACCGAAAGATTGAAGCGATGGACGGTCCGATCAATTTCGGCGAGCGCAACCAGTTCTGGGGATTGTTGATCAAAAATTTCAAAGATCCAAGCAGCTACGGAATGAATTACAATCCACCGTATTATCTGGAATTATTCGAGGAATATGGTTTCAATATTTATTTTGAGCAGTACGTTTACAAGCGGGATGTTTTTCTTCCGGCCCAGCCGATTTTTGTCCGGAAATTCAACCAGATGAGCCTAGATCAGAAGTACCGGATTTCAAACATTCAAGGATTGTCGTGGGAGCAACTGGCGAAAGATTTCCAGACCGTTTACAACGGCGCCTGGGGCGGACATGAAAGTTTCAAACCCATGACCATTGAAGCCGCCCGCAAAACGGTGAAAGCTTTGAAACCGGTGGTAGATCGCGAAATCGTGGTGTTTGTATATTACGATGACGAACCAATCGCCTTTTACATCAACATTCCGGAACTGAACGAGATTTTCCGGTACGTCAACGGCAACCTCAACTGGCTCGGGAAAATAAAATTTCTGCTCCATCAGAAGCTGAATCCGCCGCAGACGATGGTGGGAATTGTGTTTGGCGTGGTGCGCGAATTTCAGGGTAAAGGAATTGAGGGTGCGATGATTAAATGGGCCGAAGACAATATGGCGGTGGTGAAGCGGCAGTACCATGAAACGATTCTCACTTGGATTGGCGATTTTAACCCGAAAATGTTGCGGGTGTGCGAAAGTCTGGGTGGACGAAGATTCAGAACATTGGCGACGATGCGCTATTTATTTGACCGCGAAAAACCATTCAAGCGCGCACCGATGGTGGAATAAAGTTGAGCAAAATTAAGGCTTTTAGGCATTTATAAACTTTTGCAGAAACCATTGCCAGAAATAAAAAATAGCCTGTATATTTGCACTCCCAAAACAGGGATTGATTCCGTAGCTCAGTTGGTAGAGCAACGCCCTTTTAAGGCGTGGGTCCTGGGTTCGAGCCCCAGCGGGATCACAAAAGCCTCCGTATTACGGAGGTTTTTTTGTTTTTACACCAACCATTCTACTCTGGCGCAAGCGTCCGCCTGTGCCAGACAATATCCCTAATTTGTAGTAGCAAGCAGAGTTTACTTAATTAATCCCACGAAACAGAGCTACGTTGGGACGACTGTTTTAATAAGAAATTAAATAATGCTGAGTAGCAGATGCTACGCCGAGATCTAGGGTACCTCACACAAGCACCGCTACGCTAATACTTGCGCGAGATAGGGCAATTTTACTTCCTTAAATAATAAACTATTAACATCAGAAGCGAGACTATTATGAATACTAAATGTATTCGTGCAGACTTTAGAAATACATTCTCCTTATTATCTTTCTTCATCTGCTGACTTTTAAAATACTTATATCCCATGTGTTTTAAATCACTTCACCTCATCCAGCACCACCCCAATCTCCATCGCAAAATTCAGCGGGTCCTGAGGCATTTTATGTGCTATCCGATAGGTATAGGTTCCGGGTTCTGAGTATTGCTTGTTCTCTTCGATGAGGTGTTCGCTATCCCAAATGTCGTAACCGGCTTCGCCCATGTATTCGCCGTTCTCATCGCGAATTTTCAGTCCGTACTCCTTCACTGTTTCTTCTCCACCCGGACTGATTTCTGTCACTTCCACGTTGGCAACTTCAAATTGATAGCCATTGGCAAAACGAAAAGACAAACTGAGGTTGTAGGGTTGGTCCGTTTTTTCAATCGGAACCTGAAATTCCCGGACATCTTCTTGCTGCCATTCAATATTGGGTGACAGCTCTTTATGCTCTGCATATACCCGGCCTTCGGGACGACATGCGGATATTAATATTCCGACAGTAAAAAGTAAAATCCAGTTTTTCATCTTGAGCATTTTTTCTAAACGATTAACAATCATCAAATTTAACAAACCTACCAACTGAACACCGTTTCCGGCAAGGCCAGCAGCACCATCGAAACCGCAGTCACCAACAGAATAAACTTCCACATCCACTTCAGCCAGATGTTATAAGGAATGTTCGCGATGCTGAGAATACCCATCGTCACACCGCTGGTGGGAATGATCATATTCAGCAGACCATCTCCGAACTGAAAAGCCAGTACAGCGGTTTGTCTCGAAATACCGATGATATCAGCCAACGGAGTCATCACCGGCATCGTAATGGCCGCCTGACCCGATCCCGATGGAACAATGATGTTCAACAGACCCTGCGTGACGAACATCACCTGAACAGACAGCGCCGCGGGCATATCTTCAACCACCGAGGCTAAGGAAAAAAGAACCGTGTCGATGATGCGACCGTCTTCGGCTATGATCAGAATGCTTTTCGAAATACCGATAATGAGCGCAGCGGCGAGCATATCTTTCGCTCCGAGCGTAAAAGCTTTCACACTTTCACTCAGGCTGAGATGCGAAATAATCGCCGCCACCAGACCGAGCGCGACAAACAATGCCGCAATTTCATCGATATACCACTCCATTTGGTTGGCGCCGTACATTAACACCACCAGACTCAGCAAAAACAAAAACACCACCACTTTCCGCGATATAGTGAACGGAATAATCTCAGGTGCTACGAGGTCATCCTCCGGACGGCGCAATCCATAGAGTAAACTGTTGGACGGATCTTTTTCGAGCCTGCGCACATACAGCATCACAAATCCAATCCCGAGCAGGGTATAAATGCTCCAGACTATCCAGCGATATTCCCAACCGCTGAACAACGGTAACTCTGCAATGCCTTGGGCAATTCCCACGGTAAACGGATTCACTGCCGCACCGGCAAAACCCATCGAAGCGCCGACAAACGGAATTGCCACCCCAACGATGGCATCGTATCCCAGCGAACGCGCCAACGGAATGGTGATCAAAATGAAAACAAGGATTTCTTCGGCCATTCCGAAAGTTCCTCCGGCGAAAGAAAAAATGACCATCAAAATAGGGATGATCCATTTCTTCAGTGGCGGTCGTTTCTGCGCTATTACCAACACCCGCTGTAAGGCAGAATCCAATGCACCGGTTGCGGAAACCATCGAAAATGCACCGCCAACCAATAATACAAAACCAATGATGTGTGCCGCACTGACAATTCCTTTCAACGGTGCCTGCAGCAATGCATAAATTCCCTGCGGATTCTGTTCGGTTGGCTGATACGTATTGGGAATGACCATCGTCTTTCCGTTCACTTCCTCGCGTTCGTACATTCCGGCCGGAACAACCCAGGTGAGGACAACAAAAAACACAAGAAAAACGGATACGACAACCAGTGCATCAGGCGATTTTAACCGGGAAAAATTCATTGACTACAAAGTTTGGTTTGACCGTCCAAAGTAATACTAAAATAAAAACCGAACAGAAAACTTCAGTAAAGTCTGGAGGGTATAACCGGTGGCAGAACTCAACGAAAAAAAAGAGCGAAACCGTTTTGGAATCGCTCTTCATTTTATAAGTGCCCAGGACTGGACTTACCGACTGGTGTTTTTCGGCGCTCATTCTTCGCGGAAAAACATCCGCCGGCATAGACTTCTCGTCCAGCCCATTAAAAAACTAAAAAGAGCGTATCCAAAAAGGAGTACGCTCTAATTTAACTGTGCCCAGGACTGGACTCGAACCAGCATGCACGAAGTGCACCACCCCCTCAAGATGGCGTGTCTACCAATTTCACCACCTGGGCAATATTCTACTATTCTTCAATCGACAAATGGTGTGTCTACTCCCGCAAAAGTAGAAATCTTTCATTTCTTCCTTTTGCGAGGATCCTCGAAGTTCTTACGCTAAAGCGAGAACTTCGGGACAATTTCACCACCTGGGCAATCGGGGTGCAAAGATAGAATTTTATGAGAATACAGGATTGTCCGTTGAACTTTTCTGAGAAGAAAGATCAGCCATTTTTTATCTCTATTTTTACGTGAATCAAAAAATAAAAAGATGAAAAAACTGCTGCTGATTGTTTTTGTTTTTACAATTGCCTTTCCATTAGCTGCTCAGGATGTTATGACGCCGGAGTTGTTATGGAAACTGGGGAGGGTTAGCGCCGTGGGGGTTTCAGAAGATGCAGAATTTCTGGTTTACCGGGTAACGACTCCTTCTGTGCAAGAAAACACCATGCACACGAAGTACTATAAAGTTCCACTGAGCGGCGGAGAACCCGAAGAAGTTAAGGATCACCAATCACTGGTGGCGAACCCGAAAATATCACCGGATGGCACTTACGAAATTTTCAGCAAGCCCGTAAAAGTGAAGCCCGTAAAAGGGGCTGATTTTTACCCCGAACTAACAGAAAGTGAAGTGTCTATTTACAACACCCTCGATTACAGAATTTGGGATACCTGGAACGATGGCACTTATAATCATGTTCATTACCGAAAGACTGATGGAGATACGGCAGGAACCGATATCATGAAGGACGAACCTTTCAATTCTCCTTCAAAACCATTTGGTGGCGCAGACGACTACATCTGGACACCCGATGGAAAAGCCATTGTATATGTCTGTAAAAAAGTCAGCGGTACCGAGGCTGTGCAATCAACCAATACAGACTTGTATCGCTATGATCTGAATAGCAGACAAACTACCAATCTCACAGCGGGAATGATGGGATATGACACACATCCCTCCTATTCTTCGGACGGAAGGCTGGCCTGGCTAAGTATGCCGCGCGATGGTTATGAAAGCGATAAGAACGATATCATTGTTGATTCGCACGGAACGCGCCGCAACCTTACCGCCGACTGGGATGGCTCGGTGAATAGCTTTATCTGGAGCAACGATGGAAAGTCCATCTTTTTCACAGCGGCCATAGACGCTACTATACAATTATTCGAAGTGGATGATCCGGGAAAATCGAAAAAACTACCGGAGGTTAAGCAGCTTACATTTGGTGTTTTCGATGTCAATGGACCGATAGCTCAGGTTGAGAACAGTATCATCGTCCGCAAATCGGATATGAATCACGCGGCGGAAATTTACAGTTACGATCTGAGGAAAAAAGTCTGGAAGCAGTTGACCCATGTCAACGAAGAAATTTATTCCAATCTCAAAACCAGCAAACTCGAACTACGAAAGATCAATACCACCGACGGAAAATCCATGCATACCTGGATCATTTATCCTCCTGATTTTGATCCGGAAAAAAAATACCCTACCCTTCTCTATCTGCAGGGAGGACCCCAATCGGCACTCAGCCAGTTCTATTCTTTCCGCTGGAATTTTCAGGTGATGGCTGCACAAGGTTATATAATAGTAGCACCGAACCGCCGCGGAATGCCCGGCCACGGTGTCGAATGGAACGAAGCCATCAGCAAAGACTGGGGTGGCCAACCGATGCAGGATTATCTGTCGGCCATTGATTCGATGGCAAAAGAACCGTTTGTGGACAATGACCGGATTGGAGCTATTGGCGCTAGTTTCGGCGGATATTCGGCATTTTACCTCGCTGGTCACCACGATGGGAGATTCAAATCTTTCATTGCGCACGACGGTGTATTTAACCTGAAAAGCATGTATGGCACCACCGAAGAATTATTTTTTGTGAACTGGGAACTGGGCGGCCCGTACTGGGAAAAAGACAATGCCGACATTCAAAAAGCCTACAAGGAATTCAACCCTATCAATTATGTAGATCGCTGGGACACCCCGATCATGATTTATCAGGGTGGAAAGGATTTCAGAGTGCCGATCGGTCAGGGGCTGGAAGCATTTCAGGCAGCCCAGGTTCAGGGAATCAAAAGCAAACTGGTTTATTTTCCGGAAGAAAACCACTGGGTACTTTCACCACAAAACGGACTGGTATGGCAACGGGAGTTTTTTAAATGGCTGGATGAAACGCTTTTGGTTGAACAACCTTGAGACCGGTTTTATCTAGATCCGACAACCACTTTTTCGCTGTAGAATGAACCATTTACCTCTACGCGCAACAGGTAAACTCCGGGAGTAAGTCCATCATTGAAGGTAATCTGTTCCATCAGGTGATCTGTATAATCGCGGTGTTCGATCAAAGCACCGCTGCTATTGTACAATGCAACTACTCCGGTTTCGGCAATTCCGGTAAATAAAACTGTAAACGGACCGTTGCCGGGGTTTGGATAAACAACGAAGGGTTTTCCAAAATATCGCTCCAGCACATCGTTCATAAAGACTGGCCGGTTCATTGCGAAATACCTCAACGACTGAACGTGTGACTCCCATTGACGATAGCTAATGGGGTAATGCCAACGTTCGATGTGCTCGGCCACCAGCGGAGCATACATTTGTTCAAATTTATCAATAGCATCGATTACCGTTCCCGTACTGAAAGTAGTATTCAGCAATGTGCGAAAGCGCGATACAAACTGATTTTTGAATTGTTCATTCCGCAACAAGGATCTGAAAATCTGCATTGTCCATGCCGGACTTCGGGTATGAAAATCGGAATCTCCTATGTTTTCGAAAACGTGATTGAAGTGCGGTTTCATCATACATGCATCGCAATCAAAAAACAACCACCGCCAGATTCCTCCTGAAGATTCTTTTCTCCAGAGGCTGTTATTGTTATCCGGAAAATCGGTGTTGGCGAAATAGAGTTGTGCGATGTGTTGATCTATAAAATTTGGGATGTCAATTATTTCAGAGATGTAGTCATAGTGAACATCCTCCCGAAGATCATGTTGATCAATAAAATCAATCAGCGACACATAATTAAAACCGTTCCCTTCTTCAACAATTACTCCTCCGAATATTAAACTGTATTCTATAACTTCCAGATTGTTTTTGTCGACATCGAAATGACCTTCGAGGTAATGTTTGTCCTGCCGCTCGCGCAATGCGTGCACTCCCCAGTACTCACCGTTAAGAAACACCACTGCCGGAATTCCAGCCTGAAAACTCACCTTCATATCGCGCACAATATAATGGCACAAATGATCTTTGAACAAGGTCCCCGACCAATCACCCATGGATGTGCGGAGCAACAATCTTTTATATTCTGTAAAGGGTCGATCCTCGAAAAACGGATACTCAAAATGCGAATTTCCATATTCATTCCGGGCGTACATCCGCAATGATTTCTGAACACCTTGCCGGGTTCCTCCGCCATGAATGCGCACGCCACCGTTCTGATTCAGTAACACTTCCCCTTCGGGGCTGACGAATTCAAAATTTGCCAGGCGTTCCCACAGATCTCCGCGCTCATTGTAATTCTCATTTTCCCCATAAACGTACATACCGCGCAACGGGTCAAAAAGATTTTCCGGATCCGTATTCACAAATACCACCTCCGCAGGGTAAGGATGATCGGAGGCGTCGATTAAAAAGTTTCCGGTGATGACCGGAGAAACCGGACAACCTTCGGCATACGCTACCGCGCGCACCACATTCGATTTTTTGATTTTAGTAGCCGGTGCTTTAAAATCCACAGCAAACTCTGTAGTCTGAATCGCAGAAAAGTTATTGGATTCAGATTTGCGTTCGCCCATCCAGATCGGTCCGTTTTTGAGTGTTGAATGTTGGTTTGGTGCAGCACCCGTATTAAAGGTATAATAGACATCGAAGTTGCCTTCAATATTAATAGATAACGCAAACGGATCGGTATAAAAACCGGAAGCGTGCGAAAAAGAAAGATTGGTTTCGGGCCAGGTATTGCTTTCGGCCCAGGCAATATTATTGGTTGAACCGGGAGAAGGCGCGCTCAACAATTCCCAGTCTTCCGAACCATCAGGAAGTCGACCAAAGGATTTATTTTGCCGAACACATTCTGCAGGTGAAGCGTCATCCATTTCCCCACTTTTTGTAAACAGGTAAATCCCGTTCACATTGTTTTCAATCGTGAAGTTGGCATGAAAGGGTTGCGCGGAGACAATATTTCCCGCTGAGGCATAAATTAAAATTGAGCTATCCGGCATCAATACCGCCTGAGGAAAACTCCATTTCTTTGGCTGAAGCGGGTCATTGGTCAGGTAATAATTGCTGAGCTGAATCGGATTTTCCCCGCGATTATAGAGTTCAACCCAGGGCGGATAATTACCAAATTGATCAGAAAAAGTGGTATTATCAAACATCACTTCATTGATCACCAGCGATTGTGCGGCAGTGTGCTTCACCAACACAAATCCTGTCAGCACCGAAAAAATAATAAGCAATATGCAGTGCCTGAGCGCCGTCACAATCAATAGAAAAATCTTAGCTCAATGGCCAGCCAGTCGTAATTCAGATTTTCTTCGTACTCCAGCCCCAAACCATTGGCGTAGGAACCTGTGGCCCATTGATGCTGCAATGTCATTCCCAGTAATAGCGAAGCGCGTTCTGCTATCAAAAACCGACGACCTACTCCGGCTTTGAACATCATTCCGCCGTTGAAGTTATAGTCACTGAATTCTGCTGAACGGGTTCTCCACGCTGCCGAAGAACCTATGTTGAGCAACATATAAGTGATGGATTGATCGGGCTTCAGAAAACCCAGAAAAGAAAGGTAGAACGGTATAAAACGTTCCTGTTCCATTAACAAGGTTGCACCTGTTCCAACTCCGATATTTACCGTTGAACTCAGCGGAAGGAAAACGCTGATATCGCCGGAGAATGCTGGATTGTATGTAAAACTCTCGCTGAAAAACTGCCCTCCGATCAAATAACCACCACCTGCCATTACCCGCAAAGCAGGTAGTTTCGGCTGTTCTTCCTGAGCCGAAACCGGCGCGGTGACAACCAATATCACCAATAAACAAATCAGCTTTAGAAAATGGCTCATGATGTTTAAATATTGGTTGCGAAGGTAATACTCATCCGGGAAAGTAAACCGAGGAGCATATTTAATTCACTGGTTCGGATTTCCACACATCAAGGCGTAGCGACTTCTGCAACCGAAGGATTTTCGGCTACGGGAGTCCTGGGAGCACGGGCTGCGGCTCTGGCTTCTTCTTTCAGTTGTCGCTGCATTTGTTTCACCGTAAGTGTAGAACCATCCGGGCTCCATCCGGGAGGTCCGAAGGTGTACATAAAAACCTGATACGGATTCTTTGCTTTTTTAATGTCTTTCCAGATATCCCCATACTCGTGGGTGAGAATAACCAGCGGATTGTAGGACTTAGGAGCATGTATCACCCCATAGCGGATTTCCTCTTCTCCATCCTCGTCAAGTTCTTTGTATGTTCCGAACATCCGGTCAAAAATATTCAGGAAGCCACCATGATTTTTATCCAGATACTTAACGTTCTGCGCGTGATGTACCTGATGCTGTGTATGTAGATTTAAAAATTTCTCGAGAAATCCGAGTTTGGGAACATAGGTAGTATGCAATTGCAATTGCCACAGTGCTTCAATACCAAGACAAACGACGAGCATCTCCGGGCGGAATCCGAGTGCCGGAATCCACATGTAGAAAAATGGTTTGTAGAGAATCGTAAACCAGCCGTTGCGGATACCGGTGCCAAGGTTAAAATTATCGGAGCTGTGGTGCACAATATGGGCTGCCCAGAAAACTCTTACCTCGTGGTTCGCGCGGTGAAACCAGTAATACGAAAAATCGTCGAGTAACTGGCAGATGATCCAGATGTACCAGGCGAAACCGAAGGAGGCATATCCGAGAATGTTGCGACGAATCTCTTCACCGGCAGCATCCAACCCAACTACAGGATTGAAAATATCATAGACTACACCGAAAATAAAAATGGCCGAGACTACCTTCAGCGCAGCTCCAAGAATCATTGCTCCGAAGCCCATACTCGAACTGGCAAGCAGATCTTTCCAGTCGTAAAGCTTTTTGTTACCGGTGGATTTACTGTAAACAAGCTCCAGGGCAATCAAGCCTAAAAACATTGGAACACCGTAAACTAGCGGATTGGTAAATGAAATGTCCATGTAAATTCAGAATTTGTGGCAAAGTTAAGCATTCACCCGGGATGGATAAAAATTTGAATGTACAGAAATGGCTTTTGATCGGGTCTGGATGCCTTAGATTGAAAAAAATCCCCGTCCCTTCGAATAGAAAGGACGGGGATTAAAATATAATTGAAGATACTATCTGATCACCAATCGCTCAGTGGCAACCACTTTGTCGTCGGCGCGCACCTGAACAATATAAATGCCTTTCGATATATCACCAAGCGGAAGCACGTAATTCAGCACCGCCCCCTGATGCGCAAATTTCTCAGACGTCAATTCAGCACCGTGGATGCTATGGATCGAAATGGTCATCTGATGTTTTCCAGATTCCAATCCGTCCAATGTGATCTTCAGTTCATTTCCTGGATTTGGATTCGGGTACAAACCTGCTTTAACATCACCGGAAATTTTTCGTTGCTGAATAAATTCAGGAACTGACTCAGCCTGGTAGCCCTGTCCGCCGATGGAAATCTCGCATGGAATTCCATATTCACCAGTCACACCACCCTGCTTCGCCCGAACGCGAACGTTATAGTTTCCGGAAGATAATGCC
>CALDPJ010000396.1 GCA_937911795.1 uncultured Flavobacteriales bacterium
GACGAAAACGAGGATATTAACGTGTGAATATTCTCTTGACAGATTATAAATCTCAATGTTTCCACAGAATTAACAATAGTTACGCCTTCAATTTTTTTATCTTGCACGTCGATTTCACCGGTATTAAGTCCAGCAGGAAGAAAAATGATTGCAGCAGTATTATCAGGGTTTTTATTGGCACTGTTTCTCGTATTTGGCGGAGGAAAATTACGCGGTAATCTTTCCTTGCTGCCCGGTTTTTTACCCCTTTCATTGTTCGTATATTTTATCAGTTTTTTACCTAGGGTAGGAGGTGAGGGATTATTTTTTACCTATTCGTGGGTTCCGTCAATTGGTGTTGATCTTACCTTTCGTCTGGATGGTTTGTCCATGCTATTTGCGTTGATGATCACCGGAATCGGAGCGTTGGTTTTCTTCTACACCAGCGCCTACATGCGCAACCACGAACACCTCGACCGGTTTTACGGATATCTGAGCATGTTCATGGGTTCCATGCTCGGTCTGGTTTTGTCCGACAACATGATCTCGTTGTTTGTGTTTTGGGAATTGACCAGCATCAGCTCGTTTTTTCTGATTGGGTTCAACAATAACGATCCGCAATCGCGGAAAAACTCCCGGCTTGCTTTGGCAATAACTGGTGGTGGCGGATTGCTGTTGATGGTTGGTTTGTTACTGATCGGATTCATCGGGCAGACATTTTCTATCGCTGAACTTTCCGGAATGTCGGATTTACTGCGATCGGGAAGGATGTACGGATGGATTTTATTTCTGTTGTTTGCTGCTGCGTTCAGTAAATCGGCTCAGTTTCCGCTGCACTTCTGGCTTCCCGGAGCCATGCGGGCACCGACTCCGGTATCCACTTACCTTCATTCCGCAACGATGGTAAAAGCGGGGATTTATTTACTTGCCCGGTTCACTCCGGTTTTGGGCGATCACGAATACTGGAACTATACACTATTAATTGTCGGTTCATTTACAATGGTCTACGCTGCTATCCATGCGGTTTTTCGAACCGATATGAAGAGCATTCTTGCGTATTCCACCATTTCGGCTTTGGGAGTGATGGTCTTTTTGCTCGGAATGGGAACCAGAGATGCCTTCCTGGCGCTGGCACTCTTTATTTTGATTCATGCATTGTACAAAGCTGCATTATTCCTGGTTACCGGAATTGTAGATCATGAAACCGGTACCCGAAACGTTACAAAACTCAGCGGATTGCGCCGGGTGTTGATGCCTGTGGCCATTGCCGGTGGTTTGGCAGCAATTTCCAACGCGGGTATTCCGCCCTCCATCGGATTTGCTGGAAAGGATCTCATTTATGAATCTGCACTTCATATGGATGACTGGGGGTATCTGTTGACGGCGCTTGCAATCATCACCAATATCTGTTTACTCTACGCTGGATTTGTAGTAGGAATTAAACCTTTCCTTGGAAAAATACCGGTCGCGTTTGAAAAGGTACATCTCCCTTCTCCATTGATGTGGGTGCCGCCGTTGCTGCTTGCAGTGCTTGGAATTTTGTTCGGGGTTTTTCCGTCTTTAATAGGAGATTCGTTGATTGGTAAAGTCCATCAATCCGTATATCCTGCGTCCCTGGGAATGCCGGGAATAAAATTGTGGCATGGATTCAATCTCGTACTGTTGTTCAGTATTATTACCATTATTGGCGGAGTAGTGCTGTATATGTTTCTGAAACCGAGTCAGGCGATAGAAAACAGGTTGCAGCGTGTTATGCAATGGTCGCCCGAAACCAATGCTTTCAGTTTCTGGAGGTTTTTTAGTCAAGGTGCCAAAACCTACACGAATTTATTGCAGAACGGATTTTTGAGATATTACCTCATGATTATTCTGTTCTTCCTGATTCTGATGCTGGGTTATAAATTCTTCAGCGGCGTCCACATCCGTTTCAACTGGTCGCAGTTTTCATCGGTTTCATTCTATGAGGCGGTCATCTGCATATTGATGGTAATGTCCATCGCTTTTGTAGTCCTTTCAAAATCGAGGCTTCATGCGGTTGTTGCCATGGGAATAGTCGGTTATGCACTTTGTCTGCTGTTTATGAATTTCGGAGCACCCGATCTTGCAATGACACAATTTACCATTGACACTTTAACGGTAGTACTTTTTGTCCTCGTACTGTACAACCTTCCTAAATATCTCCAGTATTCAGACGCACCAGCCAGAATCCGCGACAGCATCATCGGACTTTCGTTTGGGGTGCTCATTACTTTTCTGGCACTCGAAGTAATTCAGGAGCCACTCAACAGAGAAACAAGTCAGTTTTTTGCGGAAAACGCCTACCGTCAGGCCCACGGAAAAAATGTAGTAAATGTCATTCTCGTAGATTTCAGGGGGCTCGATACATTGGGTGAAATAACCGTTCTGACCATCGCCGCACTTGGGGTGTACAGTTTGTTGAAACTGCAGATCATACCTAAAAGAGAGAAGCCATGAAATCATTAATCCTTCGTACAGCAGCTAAATATTTATTGCCGCTGCTCTTGTTGTTTTCTGTTTTCATATTGCTGCGTGGTCATTATTTGCCTGGCGGAGGTTTTGTTGGAGGATTGGTTGCGGCCATTGCTTTTGTGCTACACGCCTTTGCAAATGGTACCGAGAGTACACAGAAATTTCTTACCTATCACCCGGCTACGCTCATTCCGGTAGGACTTTTTGTTGCGATGATGAGCGGAATTGTACCCATGTTTTTCGGACAATCTTTTTTAACCGGCACCTGGTTTCCGGAGCCATTTCCGGTGATCGGAGCCGTCGGGTCGCCGTTGTTTTTTGATATCGGAGTTTACCTGGTGGTTATCGGTGTTTCGCTAACCATCATTTTCACCATTGCCGAATCGACATAATATGGAATTTATAATTGCAGTAATAACCGGACTTCTGTATGCATCAGGCATTTATATGATCCTGCGGCGAAGTTTGGTAAAGCTTATTCTCGGTTTAATTCTGCTCAGTAACGGTGCCAATCTCTTGATTTTCCTGGTAGGTAGATTAACGGTTGGCAAACCTCCGATTATTGCGGACGACGAATCGGTGTTGGCAGGAGTTTATGCCGATCCCATACCGCAGGCGCTGATCCTCACGGCCATTGTTATTGGTTTCGGACTGCAAGCATTCGCCATCATTACCCTCAAAAGAGTTTACAAAGTTGTTGGAACAGACGACCTTGACATTATAGAAAGAAGCGACGAAGTATGACCCATTTTGGATTGATAGAACCCATCGCTTTCCAGTTGTTCACGGCAATTGTCCTCATCGGTTTCTGGAATAAACTCGAGATACAAAGGTATGTCAGCGCCATTGCCAGTATCATCGGTATTTTTATTGCCGCCCGGCTGTTTTACAATGTATCTACACAGGGAATTCTGGTGATGCAATCCGGAGGATGGGAAGCTCCGTTTGGAATTACCCTGGTGGGCGATACGTTCAGCGCGACCATGGTGCTGATGACAAGTTTAGTAACCCTGGCTGTTTCAGTGTTCTCGGCGGTGAGTATCAGTAAGCTCCGCATGAAATTTGGCTATTACTCCATTCTCCATTTCCTGATAATGGGATTAAACGGAGCCTTTCTTACAGGGGATATATTCAATCTATATGTTTGTTTTGAAGTAATTATCATCGCTTCATTTGTATTGATGACTTTAGGAGGCGAGCGCCCGCAGCTGGAAGGAGCCATCAATTACGTTACCATGAATCTTCTGGCTTCGGTTATATTTCTGACGGCCATTGCCATTTTGTACGGACTGGTCGGGACGCTGAACATGGCGGATCTATCTTTAAAACTTGCCGACGAACAAAACCGGGGGTTGGTCAATGCAACAGCCATCTTGTTTTTTGTGGGATTCGGAATAAAATCTGCGGTTTTTCCGCTCTATTTCTGGCTGCCATCTTCCTACCATACACCACCATCTGCCATCGGAGCTGTTTTTGGCGGATTGCTGACAAAAGTCGGGGTATACGCGTTGCTCAGGGTTTACAGTCTGATGTTTATTCCCGATGAGTTTATGTCGAATCTGCTGATTGTGATTGCAGCATTAACGATGCTCACAGGAGGTCTCGGAGCATTGGTTCAGACCAATATCCGCAAAATGTTCTCTTACCTGATTGTCTGTCACATTGGATTCATGATTGCAGGGTTGGGGATGTATACCGAAATTGCCCTGCTCGGAGCAGTGTTTTATCTGATCCACGATATTGTTATAAAAACCAACCTGTTTCTGATGGGCGGGCTGATTCTTAAAATTAACGGAACAGTTATGCTTCCAAAACTGGGTGGGATGTACGAAAACTATCCCAAAATAGCCATTCTGCTGGCTGTCGTGATGTTTTCATTGGTGGGCGTGCCACCATTATCCGGATTTTGGCCAAAATTGTTTCTGTTTCAGGGAGCTTTCGAAACCCGTTCGTTTTATCTGGCCGGTTTTATTGTACTGGCCAGCTTTTTAACGCTGATGGTAGTTGGAAAAATTTGGGCCGAAGTATTCTGGAAGAAAGGGTCGGGGAGACAGGCGCTCAATAAACCATTTACCTATTTTGATGAACTGCGCCCGATGAAAAAAACGGTATTCGTTCTGCCTGTGGTTTTTCTTACCATCATTTCCTTGTATATTGGATTTGGAGCAGAAAGAATGATACAAATTGCGGGAAAATTGCTTATGAATTGAAAGACACCACTTCATATATTGAAGCTGTTTTGGGCGTTATACCAACTGAAAACACGACAGGGCAATGATTAAGATATTTTTAATGAATGTATTACTGGCGTTGGCGTGGGTGGCACTCACGGGTCAGTTTTCATTGTCAAATTTCTTCTTCGGGTACGCGCTCAGTTTTGCCATCATGCTGGTATATAGCAAAGAAGAGGAGAGTCGAAAATACTTTCTGCAAATCCCGAGGGTGATCGGTTTTGTATTCTACTTCCTTTTCGAGCTGGTGAAAGCAAATATTCATGTTGCCTATGATGTGGTGACACCAACATTTTATATGCGTCCCGGAATTGTGGCTTATCCACTAAGTGCCCGGTCGGATCTGGAAATTACTTTACTGGCGAATATCATTTCACTTACACCGGGTTCATTGAGTCTGGATGTCTCCGATGACAAGAAAGTGCTGTACATCCACGCGATGTATATCAAAGATAAGGACACGTTTATTACGAATATTAAAAATGGATTCGAGCGGCGCTTACTCGATATCATGCGATGATGCTGAACGACTTCTTTCTATATTTTATCATGCCGGTACTTTGTGTATCGTTGTTGTTGATTTTTTTCCGGTTCATTAAAGGGCCCGACATTACCGACCGTATTGTTGCACTCGACTTAATTATTACCTGCGGAATCGGGATCATCGCGAGTTATAGCATCATGACAGGTCAGGAAACTTTCCTGGATATTGCAATGATTTTTGCACTGATCGCCTTCTTAGGCACCATCGCGTATTCCTATTATCTAATTAAAAAGAAAAGAGGTGACTGACATCGTAATTATGATACTCAGCGCTATAGGCGCAATTTTCATCCTGCTGGCTTCGATTGGGTTGGTTCGGATGCCGGACATTTATCTGCGTATTTCTGTAACTACCAAAGCGGCAACGCTGGGGGTGGGATTGATTCTTGTTTCTGCCGGAATTTTCTTCAATGAAGCTTCGCTTATCTCAAGAGTGATTGCGATCATATGTTTTTTGTTGCTCACCGCGCCGGTTGCAGCGCATATGATTGGACGAACCGCTTATTATACCGGCACCAAACTTTGGAACAAATCCATCATCGATGAGCTCGAAGGAAAATACGAGCGCAATGAACCTGCCGAAGGAGTGGATGAAATGGATGATAAACGAGGAATTCCTAAATCCTGATTCCTCCAGGAGCTGTTAAAAAGAAAATTCCTTCTTAAAATTTCCAAGCTCTTCGAAGAAACTGTCGTTTCTTTTAAATCGTTTATTGATTTCAGCATTGGCCTTAACTTTTAACTGTCTTAGTTTCATATGCTGATTCACAAAAAGCATTTCCAGATCCGGAAAAATTTCTCTCAGCTCAAGGGCTACATCATTTACGCTGAGGATGTGTTCCACCAGATCGTAAGTACCTGTAGCAAGCGGTTCTTCGATGAGACCGGAAAGTACATCCACTGCTTTATTGATGTGAATAAACGAGCGGCATTGTTCACCATCGCCGTTGATGGTGATGCGGTTGCCAAAGTTGGCTTCGAACAAAAAACGATTGATCATCGCATCGAAACGCATGCTTTTGCTGTAGCCATAAACATTTCCGCACCGGATGATGCAACCATCCTGTTTTTCAAGCAACCGTCTTACGTGATCTTCGCCCCTCATTTTTGACATGCCGTACAAGGTGCGTGGATTGAGCGGAGATCCGACAGAGACTTCTTCATCGGCCGAACCATAAACCGATACACTGCTGATGTAAATGAATTTATCCAGCTGGGTGGCCTCTGCGGCATAAACCACTTCGGCGGTTCCCCAGTGATTGAGTTGCTCGAACAAATGCGGATGTGCGTCGGCAAACGGCGTGGTAACTTTGGCTGCCAGGTGATAAACAACATCACATTCGGCCACAGCCTTGCGAAGTTTACGCGTGTCCAGAATATCGGCCTGCAGATGGCGAATCCGGTTTTTCGGAAATTTATGATGTCCCAGGAAGAGGTTGTAGTTTCCACGGCTCAGGTTGTCATAAATAACGACTTCTTTCACCGCTTCATTATTCGCCAGGGCGTATGCGAGCTCGGTACCGATGTAACCGGCGCCACCGGTAATTAATACTTTCATGTTTTACTTGTTAATCAAATCGGTGTGCAATCCACACTCGGTTTTGTTCATTCCGAACCATCTTCCATCACGACCGGTGGATAGATCTATTTTACGCGTACAGGGTTCGCAGCCAATACTGGAATATCCTTGATCTTCGAGCGGATGCTTTGGTAACTTGTGTTCTTTGGCGTAATCGTAAATCATCTTTGCCGTCCAATCGAGTATCGGGTGAAAACGGGTAACTCCGTTGGGAGCCGATTGTTCTACCAGCATACTCTTGCGGTTCGCGTTCTGATCTGCCCGCACTCCGTTAATCCAGACGTCATAGGCCATCAGAAACGGTTCCAGTGGTTGGGTTTTGTTCATAAAACAACACGTGTCCGGATCGGAAGTAAAATAGAAATGACCATTTGCATCGCGTTGATGGGCGCGATTGACAAGCGACTGAACATCAATCAGATTGAGATCGAACAATTTTGCGACTTCATCCCTGAAAGCTATCGTCTCCGGAAAATGAAAGCCCGTATTGATAAACATCACCGGAATGGTGCGGTCAATTTCGCTGATAATGTGAAGGAGGGGAATGCTGTGCGTCTGAAAAGAAGAGGTTAGAAACAGCTTCTTTCCTTCTGCGCGGTAGCGTTCAATATACTCTCTGATGGCTGAAATCTGCACGGCCCAAAGGTATGGAATCTGAGCAATAGTTGCCCGGTGTGAAGTATAAAAAGTCCTAATTTTGCAGCGTAATCAATACATTCAGCTATGAGCACCGAAGTTTCAGAGAAGGTAGATGAAATCATTTCGAAATCGCCGGAATGGGCGCAGGAGATTCTGAACGAACTAAGAAAAATAATTCTAAACTGCGGACTGCAGGAAACGGTAAAATGGGGCGCTCCGGTTTACACCCACCACGGAAATGTAGTTGGAATTGTGGCGCTGAAGAATTATGTATCGCTTTGGTTTTATGAAGGATCACATTTGAGTGATCCCGACAAAGTATTGATTGCATCCGGTGAGAAGACCCAGGCTTTGCGCCAATGGAGATTTACCAGCGCAAAAGAAATTCCATCTAAAAAAGTGGCTGCATATGTTAATGAAGCTGCTCTGAACAGCGAAAAAGGTATCAAAACGCAAAAGAAGAAAGTTGAAATACCAGTGGTTCCGGATATACTTAATGATGCATTTAAAAAGGAACCCGCTGTAAAAGCGTTTTTCGATGGTCTCGCTCCGTCTTACCAGCGCGATTTTGTAGTGTTCATTACCGAAGCAAAGCGTGAAGAAACCCGGTTAAAACGACTTCAGAAAAGTCTGGAGCTGATGCGCGAGGGTAAGGACCTGAACAGCAAGTACAAGAAATAGTACATTTTTACTCAATCCAGTCGACACTTCCGGTTCCCCCGGATATTTCGGTCCAGTTGTCAGTTTCGAAGGTTAGTTTCGCTATTGAGCAGGTTGATAAATTGCCGATGCTGCTCTCGCACAAATAATTGACGGTATCGGTAACCCCGGGATTGTGTCCGAAAATCGCTATTGCTGATTCTGTGTCGGGTAATGCATTGATTACCTCCAGCCAGTTTTTTACTGCAGCATTGTACAGCGAATGTTCCACCTTGATGGCAATTTCCTGATTCATGTTCTCCGACATCAGTTGTGCGGTTCTCAAAGCCCGATGCGCCGAGCTGGAAATCCACAACTTCGGTATCTCCTCAAGATTTTTCCAGATTTCTGCCATTACCGGAATACTGTTGATTCCGCGTTCGGTAAGCGCGCGATCATGATCGGGCAGGGAAGCAGACCAATCTGATTTTGCATGACGACACAGGTACAAGGTTTTCATAAAAAAAGCGGGTAAGCCTAAGACTTACCCGCAAGTTAACCAAAATTAAACCAAAATTTATGCTGGCTTCAGCTCTTTCTCAAGCGGTTTTCTGAAAACCATCTGTTGATCAAACATATCCAGCACTATGGGTTGCTCTGTGTCGATAGATCCCTGCAGCAATTGCTTACTCAGCACATTCAACACTTGTTTCTGAATGACCCGTTTCACCGGACGGGCACCGAATTGCGGATCGAAGCCAACATTGGCCAGGTATTCCAGAGCATCCTTGGCCACCAGCAATTCGATGTTTCGCTCTTTTAGATGTGCTGCAAGTTGATCGAGTTGCATTTGCACAATCTTCTTCACTTCCTCGCGACCGAGCGGATTAAACATCACCACTTCATCAATGCGGTTCAGAAATTCAGGACGCATGGTCTTTTTCAACTCTTCAAAAACCTGATCTTTTGTACGCTCTATGATGGCGTCGCGGTTTTTTTCATTCATTCCGTCAAAGTTCTCCTGGATCAAATGCGAACCAACGTTTGATGTCATAATGATGATGGTGTTTTTAAAGTTCACCACACGACCTTTATTATCCGTCAATCTTCCATCGTCGAGCACCTGAAGCAGAATGTTGTAAACATCGGGATGCGCTTTCTCAATTTCATCGAGCAGCACAACCGAATAAGGTTTCCGCCTCACTGCTTCGGTTAACTGACCACCTTCATCATATCCAACATACCCGGGAGGGGCACCAACGAGGCGGCTTACTGAATGACGTTCCTGATATTCGCTCATGTCAATGCGCGTCATCGCATTTTCATCGTTGAACAGGAACTCACTCAATGCTTTCGCCAGCTCGGTTTTCCCGACTCCGGTGGTACCCAGAAAGATGAACGATCCAAGTGGTCGTTTGTCATCCTGCAGACCAGCCCGGCTGCGGCGCACAGCATCTGACACCGAAATGACCGCCTCTTCCTGACCGACCACTCGTTTGTGCAATTCATCTTCGAGCCGAAGCAGTTTTTCACGATCGCTCTCCAGCATTTTGTTGACGGGAATTCCGGTCCATTTGGCCACAATTTCTGCAATCTCGTCTACACCAACCTCTTCTTTGATCAGTTTGAGACTTTCCTGTTCCTGTAAAAGTTTGTTCTTAAACTCTTCGAGTTGTGCTTCGGCTTCTTTAATCTTTCCGTAACGGATTTCCGCGACCAAACCAAGATTTCCTTCACGCTCGGCCTGTTCGGCTTCGTATTTCAGGTTTTCTATTTTAGATTTTGCTTGTTGAATGCCATCCACCAATTCTTTTTCAGCTTCCCATTTGGCGCGAAGATCCGACCGTGCGTCACTCAGGTTTGCTATTTCTTCATTCAATGCACCCAGTTTTTGTTCGTCTTTTTCGCGTTTGATCGCTTCCCGCTCAATTTCCAGTTGCATGATGCGTCTTTCGATTTCGTCCAGTTCTTCGGGTTTGGAGTTGATTTCCATCCGCAATCTCGATGCAGATTCGTCAATCAGGTCAATGGCCTTGTCTGGCAGAAACCGATCGGTGATGTATCGCTGAGAAAGTTCAACGGCAGCAATAATGGCCGCATCCTTAATCCTCACCTTGTGGTGGTTTTCATATTTTTCCTTGATTCCACGCAATATGGAAATGGCGTCTTCACGATCTGGTTCATCGATCTGAACTTTCTGAAATCTTCTTTCGAGCGCTTTATCCTTTTCGAAATACTTCTGGTATTCGTTCAGGGTAGTGGCTCCAACGGCACGAAGTTCACCCCGTGCAAGAGCGGGTTTAAGGATGTTGGCGGCATCCATGGCTCCTTCGCCGCCGCCGGCTCCAACCAGGGTGTGAATTTCATCAATGAACAAAACAATCTGCCCTTCGGCTCCAATTACTTCTTTTACAACGGCTTTTAGTCGTTCTTCAAATTCCCCTTTGTATTTCGCTCCGGCAATCAGGGCGCCCATATCCAGTGAATAAATTTGTTTGGATTGAAGATTTTCGGGCACATCTCCGTTGATGATACGGTGCGCAATTCCCTCGGCGATGGCGGTTTTACCTACACCGGGCTCTCCGATCAGGATGGGGTTGTTTTTGGTTCTGCGGGTGAGAATCTGCAATACGCGTCGAATCTCCTCATCGCGGCCAATCACCGGATCGAGCTTGCCGTCACGGGCCATCTGGTTCAGGTTTTTGGCGTATTTATTCAAAGCATTATAAGTCTCTTCCTGGCTCGCGGAAGTAACTTTTTCACCTTTGCGAAGATCTTTGATGGCGGCAATAAGTTCCTTTTTATTCATCCCGCTATCGCGCAACAGTTGACCAGTGTTGTCTGAAGCTTCTGTGAGGCTCAGCAACAAATGCTCGATAGAAACATATTCATCACCAAATTCCCTGAGATAGGAGAGGGCCTTTGTGAGTACCGTTCCGGCATTTCTCGACCACTGTATGTCTGCACCCGATACTTTGGGATGCGATTCGATCATTTTATCGAGTGCACGATTGACCACATCCTGATTGATGTTTAATTTTTTGAACAGGTGCGGAACGACATTCTCATCTGCCCGCAGAATACCTTTTAACAAGTGGCTGGTCTCAATAATCTGGTGACCATTTTCCATGGCTATGGTCTGCGCATTCTGAACCGCCTCCTGAGATTTTATTGTGAATTTATTAAAGTCCATAATGGAAATTTAAAGGTTGTGTTTTCTGAGCGATCGCTACTACAACACTTGATCCAAATGAAAGCTCGTTGATGAATGATTGGTTTAAGTAAATCAATTAAATCTACTGCTTAACTGAAGATTACATAAGTGCAATAGATAAAACTTATCGGTCGCTAAGGTGAATAAATGGCAGTATATGGAAAAATAAAGGAAAAAATGGCAGAAGAAGTTCAGAAGGGATCTGGGAATGCTAAGAGCTGTTTTTAGTGATTTATCCTGTGGATTGAGCCCGTCCGTTTTTGTACCTTTAGGCCTTATGAAGAAGAGAAAATTTATCCCGAAGCAACTGCTGAATTTCCCAATTCTGATCTGCTTTCTGGCGGCTACCACAGGTGTTTATGCACAACCTTGTATTGATGGATTTTCGGGCCCTTATCCCTGTGAAGGTATGCATCAGTATGCTTTTATGCCAGCAGATGAAATTGGCGGAGGAGTGATCAATGATAATTGGGGTTGGGTGAGTTCCGAAACGGGTAGAGAATACGCTATTCAGGCCAGATCGACCGGCACTTCATTTATCGATATAACCGATCCGGCCAATCCGGTATATCTCGGAAATCTGCCTACCCATGATTTTGAAATTCTCTGGCGCGATGTCAAGGTGTACAGCAATCATGCTTTTATTGTTGCTGAATCAGGCGGACATGGAATGCAGGTTTTTGACCTTACCCAACTTGATGCGGTTGTCAATCCTCCCGTAGAGTTTTCAGAAACTGCACATTACCCGCTTTTTGGAAACGCACACAACATTGCCATCAACGAAGAAAGCGGTTATGCATACGCAGTAGGAACCAATACTTATTCGGGCGGTCTTCATTTTATTAATATTCAGGATCCTCAGTTTCCTGTGGCGGCCGGTGGTTTCGAAGCGGATGGTTATACCCACGATGTTCAGGTAGTGAACTACGATGGATTTGATGCGAATTATGTAGGTCGGGAAATGGCCTTCGCTTCGAATGAAAATTCCTTGACGATTGTGGATGTCACCGATAAATCAGACCCGGTAATGGTTTCCCGAACAGAATACGAGAACAGCGCATACGCTCACCAGGGTTGGCTGACAGAAGATCACCGATACTTTTTAATGGGCGATGAACTGGATGAAGGGACTTTTGGAAACAACACGCGCACCTTTGTCTGGGATTTGCTGAACCTGGAAGAGCCGGTGTTGGTAGGATTTATTGAAAGCGACATTGCTTCCATTGACCACAACCTATATTTCAAAGGAGATTATTGTTATCAGGCTAACTATACCGGTGGCTTGCGGGTGTTGAAAATGAACAATCCGGCCACCCTGGATTTTGAGGAGGTAGCCTTTTTTGACGTAATACCCGAAAATGACAATGTGCAGTTTATCGGGTCGTGGAATGTGTACCCGTTTTTCCCGAGTGGAACCATTATTTTAAGTAATATGTATCAGGGAATGCACATTTTGCAACCGGATTTTGACCCAATGACCGGCATTGTTCATCGTAGCATCTCTCAGATATCCTGTTATCCTAATCCATCTTCAGATTTTGTTCGCATAGAAGGAATATCTATTGAGACAGATAGAGTGGAATTATTTAATAGTACAGGTAGAATGGTTTGGTCACAAGGAACATTGGTGTCCGGAGTATTGGAAATGGACGTTTCTAACTTTTCTCCCGGGTTATATCTTGTAAAGGCCGGTGAGGATACATTCCGGCTGATTGTCCAATAAATGGATTTCAGAAAATCCTTTTGACCGCGAGGAGCTCGTGACTGATTTTTCCAGTTGATTCGTGCAAAATACCTTCTGACGTTATTTGCTCTATCTTCACTTTTGACGAAGCATGCAGGATTCGCTCCTGATCCAGCAACATGCCCACATGATGAATTTTCCCATCGCTATTCTTGAAAAAAGCCAGATCTCCGCTTTGCGAGTTGCTTAGATTCTCTACCGGATCTCCGATTTCATACTGCTGAGAGGCATCCCGGGGGATGGATATCCCAACTGCACGATACAGCAATTGGGTCAAACCGGAACAATCAATACCGTACGCCGAGCGTCCACCCCAGAGATAAGGGGTATTGATGAGTCGCATTCCGAAGGCCTCCAATTGCTGTTGCTCCAGTGGCCCTACATTCAACTGATGCGCTATGGAAAAACCTTGTCCTGCAAGCGTAAACTGAGTTTGTTGACCCGCAACAGGAATTTGTGCTCCAACCGCAACCGGCAGCAATGTTTCCTGATCTGTCTGGAGGTAATTTACCGGATCCAGCACCATGCGCAAAGAAGTTGGTTCCGGAATCTCAGCTATAGAAATTGCGGTATGTTGGCTGCGATCAATCCAGCATTCGTAATTGTCGTGGAGGCATCGTACATGAAGCCATTTCTCCTGTTCTTCGAATATGGTGTAGGCTTCTCCAAAAAGCAGTTGCGTTACCATTTCTGCCCGGTCTGAAGCCTCAGATCTTCCGGGAATAACCGCCAGCAAACAAATACCTGTTTGATCGGACATGCACTACATTCTTTCGATCACCATCGCAGATGCACCGCCACCGCCGTTGCAGATTCCGGCACCGCCCAATTTCCCGTCGTTTTGGTTCAGTACATTAATCAGCGTCACGATGATTCGTGCACCCGAACATCCAAGTGGATGACCCAGCGCAACAGCACCACCGTTTACATCTACTTTCGATGCATCGAGTCCAAGCTCGGCAATATTTGCCAGACCTACTACAGCAAATGCCTGATTCAACTCCCAGAAATCAATGTCCGAAATCTGAAGTCCTGCTTTTTTAAGTGCAATCGGAATAGCTTTAGATGGGGCAGTGGTGAACCATTCGGCGTCCTGAGCAGCATCGGCATAGCTCACGATTTTGGCAATGGGTTTTACTCCGAGAGACTCGGCTTTTTCTTTACTCATCAGCACCAGAGCGGCTGCACCGTCATTCAGTGTTGAGGCATTCGCAGCTGTTACCGTTCCGTCTTTCTGAAAAACTGGTCGCAACTGTGGGATTTTCTCGAGCTTCACGTTTTTGTACTCTTCATCTTCTCGCACTTCAATCGGATCTCCTTTTCGCTGAGGAACCATAACCGGCACCACTTCTCCGTTGAATTTTCCGGCGCTCCACGCACTGGCAGCACGATTGTACGATTCCATTGCGAAAGCATCCTGTTCTTCACGGGAAATCTTACGATCAGAAGCACACAACTCGGCGCAGTTGCCCATGTGTTGTTCATTGTAAACATCGGTAAGGCCGTCGAAAACCAAACCGTCCTGTAATTTCACGTCTCCGAGTCTGAAGCCATTTCTGGAATTGGGCAGGTAATGTGGCACCATACTCATATTCTCCATTCCTCCGGCAACAACACAATCGGCATCTCCAAGTGCAATGCTCTGAGCCGCAAGTGCAATGGATTTCATTCCCGAAGCGCAAACTTTATTCACGGTAGTACATGGAACATTGGTTCCCAGTCCGGCAAACATGGCAGCCTGGCGGGCAGGAGCCTGACCCAGTCCGGCCTGAAGCACACAACCCATAAAAACTTCGTTCACTTCTTTTGCGTCAATTCCGGCTCTTTCAACCGCCGCTTTGATGGCGGTAGCTCCCAGTCGTGGAGCAGAAACAGTTGACAAGGCGCCACCAAAACTTCCTATTGGCGTGCGGACGGCAGATATGATATAAACTTCTTTCATCAGAAAAATTATTTTTTGATTTCGTAATAGTCAGTACTTCCACTCATATCAACCAGTTGATCGTTGATATGAAAGGTCTTTTTCACATTTTCATAGCCGCATTCACCAACATAGGTTCCTTCGAGATCAATATCTGTCAGGAGGTACGATAGCGTGCTATCCGATTCAAAATACAAACCGTAGTTGTAACGAACATAGAAAATGGAGTCGTTACGGAATGGAGTGTGATTGCTCAGCCTAATTTGGTTAGCGGATCCTTCGTAGAAATGGCCGTGGTAAAAAACGGTGTCATCAGGAAAAGTCAGGCTGTCGCCGGGAACATCAAAATACCGGACCATATAGAATGATTCGAGTTCTTCTTCCGTGAAACTGTCTTCTCCTTCGGTGTTGAATTTGAGATAAAGCGCATTGAGATCATCAACGGGTGGCTCATCGCATATTTTAGTACAGGATGCCAGTACTACAAAGGCTGACAGGAGCAGGAATGCCGTGATGTTTACAACTTTTTTCAAGGTGCACAAAGGTAATAAAAATGAACTTCAGGCCAATGGAAATGAATTGACCGGCTCACCATTCGAAACAGTTTGGATCGGAGCGTAAAACCTAATGCCTTTGTTTCGCCCGGTGACCGTTTGCAGTCGTTACAGCACCCGGGAAATGACAGACGAGGATAGAGTCCATTTGTTTCTGACCAGCGGCAATTGCCTCAATTTGTTGCCAGAGTTCATCTGAAATCAGATTTTTCATATCCTGCTGCACTTTTGGTACGCAGGGCATGGTTTCAATCAGTTGCGCGTCCCATTCCTTGTGAAAAGTGAGAATGTCGTCCGGATACACCATTTTTCTGGAAGTTCCTTCGTCCATCGCCTTAAAGGGTGA